>JBEPVH010000023.1:0-10675 GCA_041691115.1 bacterium
AGTAGGCGTCGGCGTTGGGGTCGGCGTGGGCGTCGGCGACGTGCAGACGTGGGTGCCACCGTTGTCGGCGGAGATCAGTCGGCTGCCGTAGACGTCGCCGTTGGCGTCGGGGAGGACGGGCGCGATGGGTGCGCCGAAGGCGAAGTCGACCTGGAAGAAGCAATCAGGAATGCGCACTGTGAGGCTGCTGCCGGCGCCGCCCGCGACGATTGCCGTCTGCGTCTCGAAGGCGTCCTGCGGGATGTCGGTGCCCCCGTCCCATGAGGCCTTGGGTGCCTTGTACGAGGCCAGGGCCACCTTGGTGCAGTTCTCGGCGGCCGTGAAGTCGGCGACGACGGTCGTTCCCTGGGTGACATGGCCGCGCAGGTTGAATCCGATGTCGTGTCCATCAACACTGAAGGTCAGCGACGTCAGAGGCGCCGTGGAGAAGCTGGTGCATTGCGACGCATTCGGCTGAGCCGTGGCGTGGTGCACGGCTGCCGCCGTGGGGCTGCCACCAAAGGACGCCGGAGCGGCGATCAGGGTTCCTGCCGCGACAGTGATAAGACCCCAGAGGCGCATGCGCCCTCCGGGACGTCGCGACGGGTTGTAACCCCGCATGGCCTCTCCTTCCGTGATGACGTTCCTGTGACGAGCAACTCGCGTCACCCTACGGAGAGGGAAGGGACACCGTGCGGACAATCGGGCGGGTGCGCCCCTATCGGGCGTCCAATGTCCGTGTCAGGCTCGCCAGCTGGCCTCACTGCGGGCCGCGGCCTCCTGCAGGGCTGCGACCACCGCCGGCCCATGGTCGGCGAGGTTGGGCGCGACTCTGATCGATTCCAGCTTCTCCTTGGCAACCACCATCTCGATCTCGTGGAGGCCGAGGTGAGGCTTGACCTGGGGCTGATTGGTGTACTGACCAAGCTGGGTGAGCCATTTGTCATGGAGGGCCTTGGGGGACAGCTCACCGGCCTTCACGTGGATTCCCTTGCCGTCGCGTCCAGGGCCCACCCGGAAGCGCAGGGCAATCCGCTGATTCTTGGCGCAGGCCTCGCAGCGGCCGTAGCGCTCATCGGGGATTTCAGGTCGTTTCAGGCAGACGCGGCACATGGCGCGAGCATAGCCCGGAGGCCCCGCACGGGCGGGAGCTAGGTCTTGACAAAACAACTGTCTCGTCGTATCTTGCCGCCCATGAACGTCGAGGTACGTGCCACCGGTTTGCGCACCCAGCGCGAGAAGCAAGGGTGGACTCAGCGCGAGTTGGCCAAGCGCCTTGACGTGACGCAGAACTACATTCCCGCCCTCGAGGCAGGGACGCGTCACCCCGGCCCCAAGCTGAGGCAGGCGCTCATGCAGCTGTTCCAGTGCGATTTTGAGGACCTCTTCCAGGTCGTCATGATCAACCCTGACAACCAGCGCGAGCGCCTTCTGGTGCCCGCTGACGAGGTCACGCACAAGGCTGTCTGACCGGCCGTCAGCGCCCCGCCGCCTACAATTCGGCGGCACGTCGGGCGCACATCGGAGGCCAGGGTATGACCGCCATACGATTGGACGGCAAGGCCATCGCCGCCACCATTCATGAAGAGGTGGCCACCGCTGTTGCTGCGATGCGCGCCGAGGGCCATCGCGCACCGTCGCTCCACGTCGTGCTCTGCGGCGACAACGAGGCGTCAGCGACATACGTGCGCAACAAGCGGCGGATCGCCGAGAAGATCGGCATCGACTTCGTGCTGCATACGCCGCCCCAGGACTCGACCACCTCGGATCTACTTGCGATCGTGCGCCGCCTCAACGAGGATCCGGGCGCCGATGCCGTCCTCGTCCAGTTGCCACTGCCGCGTCAGATCGACGAGCAGGCGGTGGTGACGGCACTCGATCCGCTCAAGGATGCCGACGGATTCCATCCGTTGAACTTTGGGCACCTCGCCGAGGGCCGTCCCGGGCCGGCGCTGCCGTGCACGCCGGCCGGATGCATGGAGATCCTGCGGCGCCACAACATTCCGCTCAGCGGAGCCAGCGCTGTGGTTCTCGGAAGGTCGACGATCGTGGGCCGGCCGATGGCGCTGCTGCTCACCAATGCGGACGCCACCGTGACGGTGTGTCACTCGCGGACCCGCGACCTTGCTGCTGTCTGCGCCACGGCCGACATTCTCGTCGTCGCCATCGGCAAGCCGGGAATGGTTGATGCCACCTACGTGAAACCCGGTGCCTGCGTTATCGATGTCGGCACGACACCCATCGACGGCCGGGTGCACGGCGATGTGGATGCCGAGTCCGTCAACGAGGTTGCCGGGCACCTGTCGCCGGTTCCGGGTGGCGTCGGCCCGATGACCATCGCCATGCTCATGCGCAACACAGTGATACTGGCGCAGGCGCGCCACGCCGCCGTCGCCGCGGCGCGGTGATTGCGGCCGCTGCGGCCATCGAGGCCCTTCCGCGCTTTGCGCCACGGCCCGGGCTTGAACGCATGCGCTATCTCCTCGACGCGCTGGGCAATCCGCAACCGACGTTGCCAGGCGTTCTCATCGCCGGCACCAACGGCAAGGGATCGGTAGCCGCACTGATCGACGCCGTGTGCAGAGCGGCCGGTCTTCGCACAGTTCTACTGACCAAGCCTCACCTGCACACCATTGAAGAGCGCATTCGCATCGACGGCGGGGCGGTGAGCGGCAAGGTGTTTGCGGAACTGTCGGGGCGCGTCGCCGACGCAGCTGCCGACCTGGATCCCGCGCTTGGCGACGTCATCCAAGCCGAGTGGCTGACGGCGATGGGTGCGCTGGCGGCGCAGGCGAATCCGGATGCGATCCTCATTGCGGAGGTGGGTATGGGCGGGCGTTACGACGCCACGTCGCTGCTCGATCTGCCCGTCAAGGTGATCACCTCAATCAGTCTCGATCACACCGAGGTGCTGGGCCACACCATCGCCGCCATCGCTGCCGAGAAGGCAGCAATCATCCGACCCGGCGACGATGTCGTGGCCGCGTGCGGTGTCGAAGCACTGCCAAGCGTCCTGGAACCGCCCGCTGCAACACGCTGCGTCATAGGCGATGACCTGCGCGTCATGGACGTGGTCTGTGGGCCCCGCGGCACGTCCTTGGTGCTTCATGACGCGGGGGCGCCGCTAGCGCTCAGGACGGCGCTGCTGGGCCCGCATCAAGCAACCAATGTGGCCGCCGCTGTGGCCGCCTGCCGCCTGCTCGCTCTGCGGGGCATCGCTATCGATAACGACGCCATTGGCCACGGTGTGGCCACCGCGACGTGGCAGGGGCGCCTTCAGTGGGCGGGTAACCTGCTCATCGATGGTGCCCACAATCCCGGGGCCCTCACGGCTCTGCGGGAGGCGCTTCCTCTGGTGACGGGCGGACGTCCCGTCGCCGTAGTGGCGGGATTTCTCACAAGCCCCCGCCTCGCCGAGATCGCCGCCGCGGTGCGGGCGATAGACGAGGCAGCCACCTTCACGACAGTCCTATCGCCCCGCACTGCCGATCCGGAGGAGCTGGCGCGTCTGTGCGGCCCTGCGGCGTCAGTGGCCACGGGCCTGCGCGATGGCATCGCACGGGCGCGCCAACGAACACCCGATGGTGTGGTCCTGGTGTGCGGTTCGCTCAGCCTCGTCGCCGAGGCGCTGCAGCTCTAGCGGGCGGCGAGGACGCCGTCGATCACAGCAGTGAGCTTGGACTTGCCCTGGTAGCCGACGATGCGCTCCACCGGCTTGCCCTTGAGGAAGACCATGAGCGTGGGGATGCTCATGACGCCGAACTGCCCGGGGACCACGGGGTTGGCGTCGATGTCGATCTTGACCATCTTCATGCGGCCGTCGTATTCCGTTGCGAGATCCTCGACGACAGGTGCAATCGCCTTGCACGGGGCGCACCACGAGGCCCAGAAGTCAACGAGAACCGGCGTGTCCGAGTTGATGACTTCGTCGTTGAACGAAGAATCGGTGACGGTGACGGGATGTGCCATGTGTTTGATCTCCTGTGCCCACTGCCACGTCCACGGACGCCACGCGGCGTCCATGCTAGCTCAATCCGACGAGGAAGAACTCGTGTCGGATGCCGGTGTGGATGGGGTTGAATCGGTGGACGTTGACGTGGTGCTCGGCGTCACCGAGCTCCCCGATCCTCGTGAATCCGTCTTGTAGAACCCGGATCCCTTGAAGACGATGCCCGCCGGGAAGAAAAGGCGCTTGCCGGCGCCGCCGCATGTCGGGCAATCGGCGACGGCTTCGTCGGTCATGCGCTGCCAGACATCGAACTCAGCGCCGCACTTGGTGCAGCGATAACCATACGTGGGCACATCCGCATGGTACCCATGCGGACGGCAATCACTGCATTGGCAGCAGAACGATCCCGGTGGGCACCTTGGGGTAGAAGTAGGTCGACTTCTGGGGCATGACCTCGCCGGCGTCGGCCACAGCCATCACTTCGGGCACGGTGGCGGCGTTGACGGTGATCCCCAGTGCTGCCTCGCCCGCGGCGACAGCAGCCGCCGTCGAGGCCACTGATCGCGTGTAGGCCAGCGCACCCTCACGGACGGCTGTCTCGTCGATTCCCAGGGGCCGAAGCAGTACCTCCTCAAGAACACACACGTCGAGCGCGTCCCGCGGGGATGCCGCCGCATCACGGCGGCGCACTACGAGTGCGGCGCCCGATGGCAGGGCAACACCGAAAGCATGGTGGGTGGCACGCCGCAACGTTGCCGCCTTGACGGCCTCCTCGAGCGTGTCGACGTCGACGAGGTCCACACCGTCGGGTAAGACCTTGCCCAGGCCGGCGGCGTCAGCCGGCATGCCGTCGCGTGGCTTCACCAGCCGGTGCGTCGGCAGTACGACAAGTCCGGGATCGTCGGCGGCGCTGATGTACACGAGACAGCGCGAGCTGGCGTCGCCGGGGTGAGCCGCTGCGTATGCGGCTGCCGTCTCGTATCGATGATGGCCGTCGGCAATGTACAGACGAGCAGGTGCTAGTGCATCGCGTATCCGCTTCACCGTGGCGTCGTCCGTCACCGTCCAGAGGAGATGCTTCTCTGAGCCGGCCTCACCGTCGGTGCGACCACCGGCAAAGGGCTCGGTGGCAGTGATCTCGGCGAGGATGCTGCCGATGTCGCCGGCGCCGTCCCACACACAGAAGACAGCCGACGTGTGTGTTGCCGTCGATTCCAGCAGACGCATTCGGTCCTCTTTGGGGCCGCGCAATGTGCGCTCGTGCGGCAGGATCTCCGAGGTCTCCCACGGCGCCGCGATGACGGCGGCGAAAACGCCGACGCGACGCCTCAGGCTGCCGTCGGGCATCTCGAACTCCTGCACGGTCACGCAATAGCCGGAGCCGGGCATGTGCTTGAGGATTCCCAGTGTCAGCCAGGCGTTCAGGTGGCCGTTGGCGCGCGTGTACTTGTCGTTAGCGCCGGGAACGTCCCCGGGATAACTCAAACCCGAGTCGACGCGGACGACGTTGCGCATCGTCTTGCCGTACAGGGCCTCGCGCTGTGAGTCGTCGATAACGTCGTAGGGAGGCGCCAGGACGCCGCCCAGTTTGACAACCTCCGGGTCGTACACATATCCGTTGAACGGCTCCGCGTTTGCCATCAGGGAAGTGCCTTGGCTGCGGCGATGCCGATCGTCTTCTCGGCGTCCTTCTGTCCCGACGCCTTCTCCACATCCACCGTCAGGTACACGTTGCCCTTGCGGAGTGACAACGTAATGCCGGCAGGCGTCGTCTGGAAATATGCCTCATCGCCGACACCGCTCACCTTCGCGATTGTGGACGGATCGGCCGTCCCGTTGAGGGGACCGTCGTACGTCCCCTTGTCGCTGACCGTCACGATGACGACTGCCAGCGATGCCGGATCGGATGCCGACCAGATGCAGTCGACGACACCCGCGAGAGCTGACGTGGTGCCGGCGTCGACCTTCTGCCCCAGTGCCGCCGCCGCGTCCGCCGCCGTGATCAGCGAGCACGGCTGGATGGCGGGTGTAGGACTTGCAGCGGCTGGCGTGACGCCGCCGCTTGTGGCTGTCGGCGCAGCTGTGGCACAGCCGGCGAGGAGCAGCGCCGCAGCGAGCACGATGCCGCGGCAGGCAACCACTACAGCGTCACTGCCCGCAGCGACTCCAAAGACGCTGCTTCAGCGATCTCAGCGAGAAGTTCGGGCCGGATGGGGTCGTCCACCTGCATCAGCATGACGGCCCTGCCGCGAGGCTTCTCGCGGCCGAGTTCAATGCCTGCGATGTTGATGTCGTTTCTGGCCAAAAGTGTCGAGACGGTGGCGATGACGCCAGGCCGGTCCTGGTGCGTCACGATGAGGAATGTGCCTTCGGGCTGCATGTCCACGCGGAAGTCATCGATACGAGTGATGTGCGGATTGCCGTCGAACTGCGTGCCCACCAGGCGCAGGCGGTCTGTTCCCACGACCTCGAGCATGAGAGCGTTGGCATGGTCGAGGTCGCGAGTGGTCCGCCTCTCGTCAACGTCAATCGCCAGTGAGCGCGCCACCGATTTGGCGTTGACGACGTTTACCCTGGCGTCGGTGAAGTGGCTAAAGAGGCCACGCAGGACTTCGGCTGTCAGGAGTGCCGAATCGACCTCGGCAAGCTCGCCCGCGTAGCTGCAGACGATGCGCGTGATACCGCCGACGAGCTGGCCCGCCATCGATCCCATGCGGTGAGCCAGCGTCAGGTATGGCTGCAGTTGCTCCAGTTCCTCCGGGCGCAGAGACGGTGCATTGACGGCGAATCGAGGCGAGCCGCCGCGCAGGAACTCGACGATCTGGTCGGCGACGTCGGAGGCCACATTGACCTGCGCTTCCTGCGTCGAGGCGCCGAGGTGCGGCGTCACAACGATGCGCGGGTCGGCGAACAGCGGCGAGGCCATGTCCGGCGGCTCGTTGTCGAACACGTCGACTGCCGCCCCGGCAAGCCGGCCATCGGCAACAGCAGCAGCCAGATCGGCCTCATTGATGATGCCGCCCCGGGCGACGTTGATGAGGCGCGCGCCGGGCTTCATCAACGCAATCTGAGCTGCGCCAATCATGCCCCGCGTGTGGTCGGTGAGTGGCACGTGCACGGAGACCACGTCGCTCTCGCGCAGGAGTCGCGGCAGGTCGCAGAGCGACGCACCTGCCTGTTCGGCTCTGTCAGCGGTTGCCAGGGGGTCGTGAGCCAGAACGCGCATGCGCAGCCCCGCAGAGGCGATGTGTGCCACCTCGAGCCCGATCTTGCCGAGGCCAACGACGCCAAGTGTCTTGTCGCGCAACTCGGTGCCGACAAAGCGCTTGCGCTCCCAGCCGCCACCACGCAGTGAGGCATCAGCGGCGGCAACGTTGCGTGCCGACGCAAGGATCAGCGCAATAGCGTGCTCCGCAGCCGCGATGGTGTTGCCCGTCGGGGCATTGAGAACAAGAACGCCGCACTCGGTGGCGGCATCGAGGTCGATGTTGTCAACGCCGACACCGGCGCGGCCGACGACGCGGAGCCGCGTGGCGGCGCGGAGGACCTCAGCGGTGACCTGGGTTTCGCTGCGCACCACGAGAGCCTCGTAGTCGCCGATGCGCGCCAGCAGGTCGGAAGCAGACAGGCCCGTCACCACGTCCACCTCGCCCACTGCTCGAAGCCTCTCGACGCCGTCGGCGGCGATGGGGTCGGCGACGAGGATGCGGAAGGTCGACGTGGCCCCGTCCGCTGCAGCAGGCGTGGCCACGGCAGGTCCGCCGCTCAAGCTACCGGCGCCGGTGATGGCGACGCGGGACGTGCCACCGACTGCGCCGCGGCGACACAAAGGCCGACACGGCTGAGCATTCCCATCTCTGCCATCGCCTGCTCCAGGGTGCCGAGGATGGAGTACACGTCGGAGTCGTCGATCATGCCGAGGTGGCCGATGCGGAAGATCTTGCCGACGAGGTCACCCTGACCTCCCGCCAGCACCAGCCCGTAACGCGTGCGCAGGGTTGTCAGCAATTCCTTGAGGGGTGCTGCGTCATCCGAGGGGTTGCGTAGAGCGGTCACCGTGTTGCTGCGGAATCCGTCGGCAGCAAAGAGCTTCAGACCCACGGCCTCGGCGCCGGCGCGCACCATGGCGGCGACGCGTGCATGACGCGCCCAGACATTTTCGATGCCCTCGGCATGAATCATGTGCAGGCCTTCCTGCAGTGCGTACATCACCGACAACGGCGGCGTCGTGTACGTCTGAGCCTTGTCTTGGAACTTCTTCTCGCGAGCGAAGTCGAAATACCAGCGGGGCGCTGTCGCCGTGGCGGCGCGGGCGTAGGCGGCTTCGCTCACAGCGATCATCGCCAGGCCGGGAGGCGCCATCCAGCCCTTCTGCGAGCCTGTCACCACAACGTCGAGGCCCAATCCGTCGACCTCGAGGGGGAGGCATCCGGCACCACTGACGGAGTCCACGGCAATCAACTTGCCGCGCCCCTTGACCACCGACGCGATGGCGGCGATGTCGTTGGTGACGGCTGTCGAGGTCTCGTTATGGGTGACGAAGACAGTGTTGATGCCGGGGTTTTCGGCGAGCACGCGCTCGACATCCTCGGCATCAATGGCCTCGCCCGGCGGCATCGACAGGCGGACCACATCGGCACCGTATGCGGCACCGATATCCGCCCAGCGATCGCCGAAGGACCCCACCGTGCAGAAGAGAACCTTCTCACCGGCGGAGACGAGGTTCTGCACTGCAGCCTCGAGGCCTCCGGTGCCCGACGCCGGGTACAGGAGGACGTCGTTGGCGGTGCGCAGCGCGCGGCGCATACCGTCAGTGATATCGGTGATCAGTTCCGCGAACTCAGGCCCGCGGTGATTGATCATCGGCCGGCTCGCCGCACGGATCACCTGATCCGGCAACGGCGTCGGACCCGGGACACGCAACTGCTGCTGAAAGGCCATCTGCACCCTCACCCCTGATGTGGCGGTCGCAACGCAGGCCAGTCTAGCAACCGGCCTCGATCCTGCCGAACGAACGCGTCAGAACCACAACTCGTCGTAGACCGAACTGCGCTGCGGAGCCGCCCGGCGCTGTTGCGCGCGGCGTCTGCGGCGCCTGCGGTGGCGATGCATCATGGCGCGCTGCCACCCCGCCGTTGTCTGACGCAGGAAGAGCAGCAGGGCCCACGCCAGCAGCGCCAGCACGTGCTGGCGCAGGCGCGGCGAACGCCAGAGGGCGACTGCTACGGCGGCGACGATGATGATCCGCAGCCACGGAGTGCCCCGTTCAGCCGGTACCACCGCTGTGGCGCCAGCGGCACTTGATTGTGTGGTCGCAGCCGCGGGATGCGCCGCGTTCCAGGCGAGGACAGCCTTCTTGTGGGTGGCGATCGAAGGATCGAATGCTTCGATGCCGTCGGCGATGGAGTTCGCCATCTTTTCGCGCCCTGCCGCTGTCGCCAGCCACGCAGCCTCTCGTGGATTCGTGAGGTACGCGCCCTCGACGGTTACCGTCGGCATCGTGGCATGGGTCCACCAGTTGTCCCGCAGTTGGACACCGCCGTTGGCGATCCCATCGGTCGCGAGTTCCTTGCCCAGAGTTGCGGCCATGGCTTTGGCCAGCGGCAGTGAGGCAGCAGTGGGATAGAGAACGAGCGAGCCACCGATCGCCGGATCCTTGAAATAGTTGAGGTGCACCGATATGAACAGACGGGCGTCCGCCGTCTCGCAAGTCTGTTCGCGGGCGTCGATCGTCACGAACCTATCGTCGGTGCGCGTCATGGCGACGGTGACTTCGTCCTGGGCCAGGCGCTCGCGCAGACGCATCCCGATATCCAGCGTCGCGTCCTTCTCCTGCACGCCGTTGACGCCGATGGCACCCGGGTCGTACTGCAGTGAGGGATCGGTGTTGTCGGAGGCGCCGCCGTGACCCGGGTCGATACACACGACATACGGCGTCGGGGCGGCGGCGGCCGCGTGGGCGTGCAGCGACGGCGCTAAGGCAGCCGCACTGAGTGCAGTCACCGGGGCGAGTACAAGAACGTGGAGAAGACGTGTGACCCGGGGGCTCATAAGCCTGCGCCGAGTATAGACACGAAAAAGGGCCGGTCCCCGATGGAACCGGCCCCTTCTCTGCTCGAAGCGCTCTTAGCGGAGGTCCGCCTGGAACGGCAACAGAGCGATGTGGCGAGCCCTCTTCAGGGCCACCGTGAGACGGCGCTGGTGGCGGGCGCAGGTGCCCGTCATGCGCCGCGGCATGATTTTTCCGCGGTCGGAGAGGTAGCGGCGAAGCCGCGAGACCTCCTTGTAGTCGATTACCTCGATGTGCTCGAGGCAGAAGCTGCACACCTTGCGGCGGCGGCGATCGAAGTCAGCCATGTTTGCTCAGATCCTGATCTAGAAAGGGATGTCGTCGGGGTCGATATCGCCTTCGGGCGAACCACCACCGCCAACAGCTGCGGGAACGTTGCCGGCACCCATGTCGCCACCAACTCCGCCTTCGCCGCGGGAGTCGAGGAACTGGACGTCGTTGGCGTTGATCTCTGTCTTGTAGCGCTTGGTCCCGGTTGCCTGGTCATCCCAGGAACGGGTCTGCAGGCGGCCCTCGACGTAAACGAGGCGGCCCTTCTGCAGGTACTGGCCACAGAGTTCGGCAAGCTTGCGATTGCCCTGGTTCCAGACGACGACGTCATGGAAGTCAGTGAATTCCTTCTTCTCGCCGTCCTTCTCGGAGCCGTACCTGTTGGTGGCAAGGCCCATGTTGCAGAC
>JBEPVH010000024.1:0-10659 GCA_041691115.1 bacterium
TCCGAGCATGCCGACGCCAAGAAGCAGGTGTGCCCAGCGCACCGGCGGCTTGCCCGGACGGGGCTTGATCCGCAGCCAGATGGTCACCCCGATCAGGCCGAAACCCGCGGCAATACCAATGGTTCCGGGCACTCCGATGAGGGCGGCGAGGAGTTCGCGCATCCGGCGAGAGTAGGACAATCAATACCATCGGGGGATGCCCGTCGCCGTCAGTACCCTTGACGCGGCCGCTCTGCGTGCGGCCATGGCCGATCTGGGCGCCCCCGCCTGGCGAGCCAAACAGGTGCGCGATGCGGTCTGGCAGCCTGAGATCCCGTCCTTCGACGAGGTCCGCCAGTTGCCCGCCGCCCTACGCGCCGAGCTGAGCAACCGCCTCCAGTTCTCGACGGTCACCGTGGCCGCCGAGAGCGAGGCCGACGAAGGCAGGACCATCAAGCTGCTGTGCCGCCTGGGCGATGCCCAGACGGTGGAAACAGTCGCGATGGAAACCCCTGAGACGATCCGTTCCAAGAGAAGGTCAACGGTCTGCGTCTCCAGCCAGGTCGGTTGCGCGGTCGGCTGCCCCTTCTGCGCAACCGGACAGATGGGCCTGCGCCGCGACTGCACAGCTGCGGAAATTGTCGACCAGGTGCGCGTCGCCGGCACAGCACTGCATGCACGTGGCCTCGGCCCCGTCACCCACGTCGTCTTCATGGGAATGGGCGAACCGCTGGCCAACTACGACGAGGTCGTGGCAGCGCTGAGAGTCCTCACCAAGGAGGCCAAGCTCTCGGCACGCCGCATCACCGTGTCGACGTCAGGGATCGTCAGCGCCATCGACAAGCTCGCCGCCGAAGGCATGCCCGTGACGCTCGCCGTCTCGCTGCACGCAGCCACAGACGAACTGCGCACCAAGCTAGTGCCCATCAACAAGGCATACCCGCTCGACACCCTCATTGCCGCCGCCCGGCGCTACGTCGCCGTCACCGGAAGACGTCTCTCCCTGGAGTGGTGCCTCATCGGTGGCGTCAACGACTCTCCGGAACAGGCCAAAGGCCTTCGCGACCTGGCTGCCGACCTCCATGCGCACGTCAATGTGATTCCCATGAACCACGTGGACGGTTCGCCGTGGGGTCCGCCGTCCGCCGCCGCCACCCGCGCCTTCATGAAAGAACTACGAGGCGTGCGCACGACCGTGCGCGACACTCGCGGCGCCGGTACCGATGCGGCCTGCGGCCAATTGCGCGCCGATCTGGAGCGCCGCCGCACGGTACTTCCCGACGGCACGCTGTCGAAGCCGAGCCGCCCCAAGGCGTGACGACCGTGGCGACGCCGCAAGCCGACGAGGGCTTCATGGCCATGGCACTGCGGCTGGCGGCAAAAGCCGAGTACGCCACATCTCCCAATCCCATGGTGGGCTGCGTCGTCGTTGCCAATGGCGAGGTAGTCGGCAGCGGCTGGCATCACCGTGCCGGTGAGGCACATGCCGAAGTCCTCGCCCTCGAGGCTGCAGGTGACAAAGCGCGTGGCGCCGACGTCTACGTGACCCTCGAACCCTGTGCGCATCACGGCAAGACCCCGCCGTGCACCGACGCGCTGCTGGCCGCAGCACCTGCACGGGTCATCGTCGCGATGGAAGACCCCAATCCCGAAGTTGCGGGCCGTGGCATCGCAGCACTGCGGGCTGCAGGCATCGAGGTCACGACCGGCGTCTGCGAGGACCCGGCACGCCGTCTCAACGAATTCTTCGTGACCCACATCACGACAGGACTGCCGTTCGTCACCGCGAAGTTCGCCGCATCTCTCGATGGCCGCATCGCCACCCGCACCGGCGCATCACGATGGATCTCGTCGCCGGAATCACGGCGGCATGCACACCTGCTGCGCCACATGCATGACGCCATCATCGTTGGCAGCAGCACCGTCCTCGCCGACGATCCGTCCCTGACAAGCCGCGACCCGGAAGGCGCGCCGCAGGTCGTACGCCAGCCACTCCGTGTCGTCCTCGACAGCACGCTGCGCACGCCACCGGGATCACGCATCCTCGATACACCGGGCACTCTGGTCATGACGACTGAAGCGGCACCACAGGAACGCGCCGCCGCCCTGGAAGCTCGCGGCGCCGAAGTCATCACCCTTCCTGCCGGTGACGGCGGCATCGCCATCGACGCAGTGCTACGCCACCTCGGCGAGCGTGGCTGCATCTCGGCTCTCGTCGAAGGTGGAGCCCACCTGCTGGGCTCAGTATTCGACGCAGGCGCTGCCGACAAGGTAGTGGCCTACCTGGCGCCGAGGATCATCGGCGGCGCCGGAGCGTCGCCGGCGGTACTCGGCAACGGCGTTGCAGCTCTCGACGCCGCGGGCACCCTGCGCGATCTGAGCGTCGAGCGCCGCGGCGATGATGTGGTCGTCTCGGCGTACTGTGTGAGGTGAGATGTTCTCCGGAATAGTCGAGGAACGGGGCAGCGTGCTGGTCAACGGCATCGCCGCCGCAGGGCGCCTCCAGATCGCCGCCTCAGCGGTCCTTAGCGATGTGGCGATCGGCGATTCGATCGCAGTCAACGGTTGCTGCCTCACCGTGGTCGAGGCCGAGGACGATTCGTTCACCGCTGACGTCATGTCGCAGACCGCGTCTGCCACCAACCTCGGTGCGCTGAAGACAGGTGATCCCGTCAACCTCGAGGCGTCTCTGCGCCTCGGTGACCGCATCGGCGGCCATCTAGTCACGGGCCACATCGACGCCCCGGGCGAGGTCACTCACCTCGTCAATGACGGCAATGCACGCTGGGTGACCGTTCGCGCTCCCGCCGACGTGCTGCGGCGCACCGTGTCGCGCGGCTGCATCGCCGTCGACGGCATTTCGCTGACCATCGTTGATGTCGACGACACGGCATCAACCTTCCGCGTCTCCCTGATCCCACACACCATGGGCGTCACAACAGCGGGAACGTGGACCGTCGGCTCGCGGGTCAACCTCGAGGCCGACATGATGGCCCGCTATGCGGAGCGGCTCCTCGGCGCCGACGCCGTACCGGCATGACGCTGTCCCGCGTCGAAGACGCACTCGCCGATATTGCCGCAGGCAAGTTCGTTGTCATCGTCGATGACGAAGATCGTGAGAACGAGGGTGACCTGGCGATCGCCGCCGACAAGATCACTCCCGACGCCGTCAACTTCATGGCCACCCACGGACGCGGCCTCATCTGCGTGTCGATGGAAGGCTGGCGTCTCGATCAGCTCGGCCTTGGCAGCATGGTCGCCGACAACACATCACAGTTCGGCACAGCCTTCACCGTGTCGATCGACGCGGCGGGCCACGGTGTCACCACCGGCATCTCCGCGTACGACAGGGCGACCACCATCTCTCTGCTCTGCGAAGAGGACTCGACGACTGCAGACTTCACGCGTCCCGGCCACACGTTCCCGTTGCGTGCTCGCACCGGCGGCGTCCTCGAGCGTGCCGGGCAGACCGAAGCGATCGTTGATCTGTGCAAGGCAGCGGGACGCTATCCCGCCGGCGTCATCTGCGAAATCATGCGCGCCGATGGCGAGATGGCTCGCCGTGCCGACCTCGATGTCTTCGCGAAGGAGCACAAGCTCCGCATCGTCGCCATCTCCGATCTGATCGCCTACCGGCGCCGCTCCGAAAAACTCGTGACACGCGGTGCCACCACATCGCTGCCGACGCCGTGGGGACGCTTCGCGGTCACCTCCTACGACGATGTCATCACCAAGGCAACACACCTGGCACTGACCGTGGGCGACATCGACGGCGGCGAACCCGTCCTCGTGCGCGTGCACTCCGAGTGCCTCACCGGCGACATCTTCGGCTCGCAGCGCTGCGACTGCCAGGCGCAGTTGCACCGAGCCATGGAACTCCTCGCCGAAGAGGGCCGCGGGGCACTCATCTATCTGCGCCAGGAGGGGAGAGGCATTGGTCTTGCCGACAAGCTCCGCGCCTATGAACTCCAGGACGCCGGCCTCGACACCGTCGACGCCAACACCCATCTGGGTTTGCCTGTCGATTCCCGCGACTACGGCATTGGGCAGCAGATCCTCGCCGACCTCGGCGTCCGTCGCATCCGGGTCCTCACCAACAACCCCAAGAAGTACTACGGCCTTCAGGCATACGGCCTCGAGGTGACAGACCAAGTTCCGCTCCAGGTCCCTGCCACCGAACACTCGGCTAAATATCTCGCCACCAAACGAGATCGCATGGGACACGACATTCCCAAGGAGCAGTCATGAGCGGTAAGCCCGGCGACGCGACGGGCATTGACGCCACAGGGATGCGCGTCGCCATCGTTGCGTCGCGTTTCAACGCGGATGTCGTCGATCCACTCATCGACGGTGCCAAGACCGCGCTCGCCGGTGCGGGTGCAGCGGAGACCGACATCACCCTCTACCGCGTACCCGGAAGCTTCGAACTAGCGGTGGTCGCCCAGGCAATAGCCGAAGCCGGCGAACACGACTGCGTCGTCTGTCTCGGCGTCGTCATCCGCGGCGACACTCCGCACTTCGAGTACGTATCCATGGCTGCCGCCCTGGGAATCTCCGAAGCATCACGCTCGACAGGAATCCCCATCGCCTTCGGTGTCCTGACCACCGACAACCTGGAACAAGCGTTGGAGCGTGCAGGAGGCCGTCACGGCAACAAGGGTGCCGACGCAGCTTTGGCTGCTGTCGAGACCGCCCAAACCCTCCGCACAATCTCGGGCTAATTCGCTGGAACTAGCGGCAAAGACGCTGATACCATGATGTCCGTGGACCCCATGCCTGCCCGCGACGCGCTCGACGACGAGATTGAAGCCGTCCTTGCGGCCAATCCGGAAATTGGCGCGCGGTTGGAGCGATACGCGGCGGAGCGCAAGGCTGGCACGCTCAACACCATTCCTGACAGCGTTGTGCGTGCCCGAATGGATCAACTCGATAAGGCCCGTCGCCAGGCAAAACGACCCGGGTAGGGTGGCGGAGCCGCTCCGGCTCGACTGGACTGACGAGGCCCTTGCTGACCTGGAATTGCTGCATCGGCACATGCCCGCCGCGGCGCATCGCGCTGAGGAGGCGATGCGTCGGATGGCTGAGCGCGGTTTCAATGTAGGGCGTTGGTCAATCGCGCACGGCGGCACGTGGTATTGGCCCGCGCCTCCACTGGGCATCTTCTATTGGGCGACGGCAACGACGCTATCGGTCGAAGGTGTGGTGGACGTGAGGCGGCTTCGGACGCTCGCCTGAGGCGCGTCACGTTCGTGTCTTCCCTGCCTGGCCGCCCCGAGATCAGAGGGCTAGCGGGGTGCCTTGGCGGCGGTGCGGATGCAGCGGGTGCAGAGGCGGGCCTTTACGGGCCGGCCACCGACGATCCGGGTGGCGACGTGGAGGTTCGGGAGGAACCGGCGACGGGTCCTGACCTTCGAATGGCTCACGTTGTTGCCGACCATCGGGCCCTTGCCACACGTGTCACAGCGCTGGGACATGATCTTGTTTTCCTGGAAGTTGGGGTTCAGACCCCGCTCATACCTGAACTGCATACTAGAATGCAGCCGTCACCCGGTGCGGCGACGTGCGCGCGCCGTGGCGCGAGCGGCGCGAGGATACCACACCTGCCGTTTGCGACATTAGGGTTGAGATGACGACGAAGGTCAGAGCGCCGGGGGCGCTATCCCACACAGCAACGCTAGGCCGGATCGAGGTCTCGCCTCGTGTTGTGGCGTCCATCGTCGGGCATACGGCCAACGAGTGCTACGGCATTGTGGGCATGGCAGCGCGGGGTCTTCGCGACGGCCTGGCCGAGCGCCTCAACCGTGATTCGCTCCACCGTGGAGTTGAGATCGAGGCCACCGAGGACGGGCTGATCATCGACCTGTATGTGATCGCCCAGTACGGAACCCGCGTCTCCGAGGTGGCTTATAACCTCATGAGCGCCGTCAAGTACGCCACTGAGCAGTCTCTCGGCCTGGCGGTCACCGCCGTCAACGTCAACGTCCAGGGCATTCACCTCGAGGCCCCTGATGGCCAACGCTGAGGTGAAGCCCCCGCTCACCGTTCTGCAGCAGCCGCTGCATCAGGTCACGGGCGAGCAGTTTCTTATTGGTCTGCGCTCGGCGCTGACGTGGCTGCAGGCCAACCAGGAGCAGGTCAACGACCTGAACGTCTTCCCGGTTCCCGATGGCGATACCGGTTCCAACATGTACCTGACGCTGCGCTCGGCGGTGGAGGAAGCCCAGAAGGTCCCCGCTCCCCAGGGTGCGGCCGCCGTGATGGCGGCAGTGGCTCATGGCTCCCTGATGGGGGCCCGCGGCAACTCCGGCGTCATCCTCTCCCAGATCTTCCGCGGCTTCGCCGCCGGGCTCGGTGGCCAGAACACGATCGATGCCCAGACCATGGCCGCCGGCCTTGCCGAGGCTGCCTCCGTGGCGTACCGGGCTGTGATGAAGCCAACCGAGGGCACCGTTCTTACAGTGATCCGTGAGGCGTCGCAGGCGGCGCGTGCCGCCGCTCGCGAGACCGATGACATCCGCACCGTTCTGACGCGCACCGTGGCTGAGGCTCATGCCGCGGTGGAGCGCACCACCGAGCAGCTGGCTGTGTTGCGTGATGCCGGCGTCGTTGATGCGGGTGGCTTCGGCCTGGCCGTGATTCTCGAGGGCTTTGCCCGCGCCATCTCGGATGCTGATGACGGCGTGGCGCCGCCTCCTCCCGAGGTGCGGCGCTCGGAACCTGCTGTGCATCGGCCTGGTGATTCGCCTGCACGCAAGGGCGCTGCCGCTGTGGCCGCCAACGAGCACGGCTGGGGCTACTGCACCGAGTTCTTGGTCCACGGACCCGGCATCGATCCGGACAAGCTCCGCGATGCTCTGGCGGTTATGGGCGATTCGGCTCTTGTAGTCGGCGACCCGGATCTGGTGCGGGTGCACATCCACACCGAGGATCCGACGGCTCTCATTACTGAGGCAGCACTGCATGGTCGCCTGAGCAAGCTCAAGGTTGAGGACATGACGGCGCAGCACCACGACGTGCTCGACCGCGCCGACGCTGCTGAGCGCGCTGTGCCCGATGCACCGCGGGCGGCGGTTGCCGTTGTTGCGGTGGCCCCTGGTGCAGGATTCCGCGAGATCTTCACGGGACTTGGTGTCGCGGCTGTTGTTGAGGGCGGGCAGACGATGAACCCGTCCATCGAAGACCTGCTCAAGGCTGTGCAGTCGGCCAATGCCGATGCAGTCATCCTGCTGCCCAACAACGGCAACGTGATCCTCACGGCACAGCAGGTCAATGACCTTGCCGGTGATGTGTCGGTGACCGTGCTGCCGACGCGCAACGTGCCCCAGGGCATCGCTGCACTGCTGGCACTGGATCCCGGCGTCGAGGCGTCGGAGAACATGAAGCGCATGGCGGTGGCTTTAGGCACGGTGACGTGCGTCGAGGTCACCACTGCTGTGCGCGACTCCGCGGCTGCCGATCTGGAGATCAAGGAGGGCGATGTGATTGCCCTCGTCGACGACCAGATCACCCAGGTGGGCACGGCCCCGCAGGGTGTCATCGAGGCTGTGTTGAACAACATCAAGCCGCTGCCGGAGCTGGTTACCGTGTATCGCGGTGAAGGTATCGGTGAGCCCGAGGCCAAGAGACTCGTCAAGGCACTCACCAAGCGATTCACCGGCGTCACCGTGGAACTCCACGACGGCGGCCAGGCGCACTATCCCTACGTTCTCTCCCTGGAGTAAGCCTCGTGATCCATGTCGTCACCGATTCGACGGCTGACCTGACTGACGCCGACGCCGCTGCTCTGGGCGTGCGCGTGGTGCCCCTCACCGTCTTCTTCGGTGAGGAAGAGTTCAAGGACGGCGTCGATATTTCTGCCGACGAGTTCTATCGGCGGCTTGTCGATCCCAAGGACAAGCAGCCGCGCACGTCGCAGCCGCCGCCCGAGGACTTCGTCACGCTGTACCGCGAACTGCTGACCGATCCGGCCGACGAGGTGATCTCGATTCACATCTCGTCAGGGTTGAGTGGCACGTTGCAGTCCGCAAACGTCGCCGCCGCGCAGTTCGAGGGGCGTGTCAAGACGTTCGACTCGAAGATGGTGTCGGCGGGCATCCAGAACTACGTACGCATCGCTGCCGCCATGGTTATCAAAGGCGCCGATTCAGCGACCATCATGAAGGCGCTTGACGATCGCGTTTCGCGCTCGCACCTCTGGATTCTTTTCGACACGGTGACGTACCTGCACAAGGGCGGCCGCATCGGCGGTGCTCAGGCATTCGTCGGCGGCATCCTCGGCGTCAAGCCGCTTCTGCAGATTCGCGACAGCCAGGTGAATCCGCATAGCCGTGTCCGCAGCCGCGACAAGGGCTTCAAGGCGCTTCTTGAGCTGGCCAGCAATGCGGGCAAGCTGGAGATGCTCGAGGTGATGTACTCCACCGAGCCGGCGGTTGCCGAGGGCTTGGCCAAGCAGTTGCAGGGGAGATACCCCGACCTTGCGGTCCGCTTCGGCCAGATCGGTCCGGTGGTCGGCGTGTACGCCGGACCCGGGTGCATCGGCATCGCTGTTGTCGAGGCGACCTGAGGCGATCGTGAACGGGGGTGCGGCGGACACAGTCACGTTGCCGCTCGACACCCTTCTGACGGCGCTCCCCGGTGTCGGGCCAAGGCACAAGCCGCGTCTTGAGAAGCTCGGACTCGTCACCGTTGCCGACCTGCTGAACTATCTGCCGCGACGCTACGAGGACACGCGCGTTCTTGTGCCGCTGCGCGCGCTGGTTCCGGGGGAAGTGCAGACAACACGGGCGCGACTGGTGTCGGCGTCGATGCGGCGCTCACCGAAGCGCCGCATGATTCTTGTGGAGGCTGTTCTCGAAGATGACGGTGCCCGGGTCGAGGCCGTGTGGTTCAACCAGGCATTTCTCATGAAGCAGCTGACGACGGGCATGGAGATGATCCTGTCGGGGCCGGTGACGGTCACCCGCACCGGTCTGCAACTTCGCAATCCGAAGTTCGAGCGGCACGGTGCCGACCAGCATCATGTGGGCACGCTGGCTGCCATCTATCCGGAAACCGAGGGACTCACCTCCAAGTTCTTGCGTGAACTGGTGGAGCGGGTTCTGCCGTCCATTGCCGATGTGCCCGACGTGCTGCCCGAATCGGTTCGCCGTGATGAGGGGCTGATGCCCATCGCTGAGGCACTGCATGCTGCGCATGCGCCGTCGACGCCCGATGAGGCGGAGCGCGCCCGCGAGCGCGTGGCGTTCGAGGAACTCTTCCTTCTGCAGCTTGCCGCGCAGAGGGCACGGCGCCGGCGGCTTGCCGAATCGGGTGTGGTCGTCGAGTACGACGTTTCTGTGGCGAAGCGCTTCGCTGAATCGCTGCCGTTCACGCTGACCGACGGCCAGCGGGTTGCCGGGCATCAGATCCTCACCGACATGGCGGCACCGGGTGTGATGAATCGCCTGTTGCAGGGAGATGTGGGTAGCGGCAAGACGGCTGTGGCAGCGCTCGCCGCGCTGATGACCCACCATGCCGGCAAGCAGATCGCGATCATGGCGCCGACTGAAATTCTGGCCCGTCAGCATCACGCGACGTTGGATAAGTTGCTGTCGCCGCTGGACTTGCCGTCGCGTCTGCTCGTCGGCAGCACTCCGGTGCGGGCGCGCCGCGAGATTCTTGACGGGCTGGCGGCCGGGCATGACCCGATGGTGGTGGGGACGCATGCCCTGCTCGAAGATGACGTGAAGTTCGCCGACCTCGGTCTTGTCGTCGTCGATGAGCAGCATCGCTTCGGGGTGGTGCAGCGCCAACGGCTGCGGCTCAAGTCGACGATGCAGCCCAACTTCCTGGCGATGACGGCGACACCGATTCCGCGGTCGCTGACGCTGACGGTGTGGGGCGACGTGGACGTATCCGAACTGCGTGACATGCCGCCGGGGCGCATGCCTGTGACGACACGGGTGGTGGCGCCGCACGATCGCGAGGCGGCCTATGGCTTCGTTCGCGCCCAGGTTGCCGAGGGCCGCCAGGTGTTCGTCATCTGTCCGCTGGTGGAGGAGTCCGACAAGCTCGGCGTCAAGTCGGTGACCGCGGAGTACGAGCGGTTGCGTACCTCGGTCTTCCCCGAACTTCGGGTGCAGTTGTTGCACGGGCGTATGCCAGCGCGGGAGAAGGAAGAGCGCATGCGTGGCTTCGCTGAGGGCGAGTCCGACATCCTGGTGGCGACATCGGTGGTGGAGGTCGGGGTTGATGTGCCGAATGCCTCGGTGATGATCATCGAGGCGGCAGAGCGCTTCGGACTGGCGCAGTTGCATCAGTTCCGTGGCCGCGTCGGCCGTGGTGGCCATGCGTCGCACTGCCTGCTCTTCGATTCCGGTGCCGACGAGGAGGCCACCGGGCGTTTGGATCAGGTGGCGGCGACGCAGAGCGGCTTCGACATCGCTGAACTGGACCTGCGCACGCGTGGCCCCGGTGATGTGGTGGGGCTGCGCCAGCACGGCCTGCCTGAGATGCGTGCTGCCGATCTCCTCGACATGGTGATGGCGGCGCGGGCACGCGATGCGGCGACAGCGTGGCTCGATGCCGACCCCGAACTCTCTGCCTACCAACCCCTTCATGCGGCGATGCACGGCTATACAGCCGTGTTCGACCTCGACTGATGGCATCGACGCGAATCACGGCAGGGGCTGTCTCTTATAC
>JBEPVH010000025.1:0-10580 GCA_041691115.1 bacterium
ATCGATCGCGGGCCGCTCAACATCCACCAGGTGCTGAACCACGTCCGTGTGACCCATGAGCATCAGCGTCGGCGCTGACGGGTCCGATCCCTCGATGCGGGTGACGATGGAATCGCGACCGGGGCGCGGCGTGTAGGTCTCGGTGCTGAGCCCAGCGCCCTCGAAGAGGTCGCGGAGGATGTCGGCGTTGCGCGACTCGAATCCGGAATCCGCCGTGCCGTCATTGACGCAAGCGGTTCGGATCATCTCCTGGAGAAGGCCCGTGACCTCCGCCGTAACGTCAAGCCCCATTGAGCAGTCCATCCTAGCAGTGGCTCGAAATCCCCGATTGGGCGGGCGCCATGTTCCCTTCTCCAGCGTGATCGTGCCGGGTGGGACGGGCGTATGCTGAAAATTGATGCCCGCTGACGTAGCTCTCGCGCTCCAACCGGTCCGCTTTGCGGCCGGGCTGGCCTTGATCCTGTCCGTGGCAGTCATCGCGGGACTCGTCTACATGGTGGCGGCGAGCCTGCCGGCAGCCATAAGGTCGCAACGGCTGCGCACTCCCTTTGGCGCGGCACCGCCCGCCCCCCTGGCTCCAAGGGTTACGACGCTCGCCGCCGTGCTGCGAGAGATCGAGGCCAACCGTGGAACCGCCCACATTCACGTCGAATCCGGTGGCGCCGCCGCCGAACTCTTCCTACTGCTGGGGCGCCTGTATCACGCGGAAATGGCGGGCTGGCACGGTGACGGTGCCGCCCTACGGGCGCTGCGCTTCGACCAGCAGACATCGCGGGTGGATGTTCGCCTGCGCGATCGCATGCCGACAGCCGAGACGGTGACGTTGTCCCTCGACCAGTTGCTCAACCAGGCAGCCAGGGCCTGAGAGTCATGCTCGCCGACGCGACAGTTGTCATCGCAACCGGCGGTGTCATTCTCTGCGTCATCGCTGTCCTGGTGGCGGTGATGATCGCGTCGGGATCGCGGGGCGGGCGCGATGCAGCCGCCCCGTCAACAGAAGTCGTTCCTGCGGCACTGTCGACCACGCTCAGCGCGCTGGCCGCCGGTGGTGACACCTGCCGCGTCAGAGTGTCGATGGCGGGACGCAACGTCGACCTCTTTGTCCGCGATGGACGCCTCTACCACGCAACGTCGCGATCGACGACGGGTGATGAGGCGGCCGCTGAGGCACTGCGCTGGGATGAAACGCAGACCGAGGTAGCCGTGACGCGCAACATCCCGCAGCCCACACAACAGAATGTGACGATGACGCTGGGACAGTTGTCCGCCGCCGCCGGGGTTCGCAACCAGGCCTGATACCCTGCCGCCGATGAGCGTTCTGACGGCGTTCCGATGTTCCATCGACAGCGCCAGGCCCGGTGCCGAGAACATGGAACTCGACGTGGCAGCACTGCACGCGGTTGCCGGCGGCGGCGCACCGCACATCCGCATTTACGGATTCGCGCCTGCCTGCCTGACGCTGGGCCGTCTGCAACCCGCCGATGACGCGGATATAGAGGCGTGCGGGCGCGACGGTGTCGACGTTGTGCGCCGCCCCACCGGCGGCATGGCGATCCTGCACGACCAGGAGGTGACGTACTCCGTGGCGTGCCGTACCGACGACGAGCATTTCGGCGGCGACGTTCTCACCGCGTGCGCCCGCATTCATGAGGCGATCGCCATCGGCCTTGTGCATCTGGGCCTTGACGTGACGGCGGTAGCCGCGGCAGCTGACGAGCGCGGCGCCGCACGCCTTCGCGCTGCATCGGCCGACTGTTTTGCGCGGCCCTCATCACATGAACTTCTTGATGCCAACGGCAATAAGTTGGTGGGCTCGGCGCAGGCACGGCATCGCGGCGCCCTGCTGCAGCATGGGTCGGTTCTCCTCGAACCCCCACGCGCCGGGGACTACGTCAACCGTGCCTCGGTGGCACCGGCAACGCTGGGAGTACGCGCTCTCGCCGGCCGCAACGTGACATTCGCCGAACTGCAGTCGGCTATCGCCTGGGGATTCACGACTTTCCTCGGCGAGCGCTGCACCGTCGCCTAAAAAGGCGACGGACAGCAGGCAACCGGATGGCAAGCGACACTGCCAAAAACGTGGAGTGAGACCGTTGCAGAGAACCGGTGCCTGCTGCCCGCTGGGACCTTCATGTCAAGACCCAAGCCCCACATGTTGTGGCCCCGGGGCACCCTACCACATCATCGTGTGTGCGGCCAACCGTCGGTCGGTGTGCCGCGGACTGGCGCGCGGGCGGCTCGGCTAAGCTTCCAGACCTCATGGCAAAGAAGACCAAGGCGCAGGAACGGCGGCGTGTCACACGTGTGGCAGACGACACCGCTGCCACGCCCGCCGACGTCGCAGAAGACGTCACGGAGACGTCCGACGTTGAAACGTCGGGTGACGACGTGAGTGCGACGCCGTCCGACACCGCCCCGGCGGTAGTGCCGGCCCCTTCGCGGCGCCGCGTGGCGCGCGCCGGTGCCCGCGCCGCCAAGTACGGACGCAACCCGGCAGCCATCGCCGCCGACTTCGAGCCACTGCCCGCCGACGACGCGGCGATCCCGTTCGACAGGGTGCCCTATGTTCCCGCCGACCTCCGGCGCGTGGCACTCATGGCCACGCTGATGATTGTCCTCATCATCATTGCCGCGTTTGTCGTCCCCCGGATCGTGGGAAGCTGAGCCGGACTGCCAACTCAGTAGACTGAGCCGCTCATGCGCGTACTTCTCTACACCGGCAAGGGCGGGGTCGGCAAAACAACGGTAGCGGCGGCAACCGCCGTTCGCTGCGCCCGCCTCGGCTATCGCACCCTCGTCATCTCCACGGATGCCGCTCACTCTCTTGGCGACTCGCTGGACGTCAAGATCGGAGAGACCCCCACGGAGATCGCCCCCAACCTTTGGGCCCAGGAGGTCAACGCGCTCTCCGAGATGGAGACCCACTGGGAGAAGATCCACGGCTACCTCTCGACCCTCTTCGCCGCCCAGGGCGTCGATGAGATCGTGGCCGAGGAATTGGCGACGCCTCCCGGCATGGAGGAGGTGGCCTCCCTCATGTGGATCAAGAAGCACAAGGCCAGCGGCAAGTTCGATGTCCTGGTAATCGACTGCGCACCCACGGGCGAAACGCTGCAGCTGCTGGCGTTCCCCGATGTGGCCAAGTGGTACCTCAACAAGATCTTCCCGATCGAGCGCAAGGTCATGAAGGTGGCGCGCCCCATGGTGCAGCCCTTCATCTCGATCCCTCTGCCGGGTGACGACATCTTCGGCCACGTCAAGGACCTGCTCACCGACCTCGAGTCGATGAAGAAGATCCTCGGCGACCCCAAGGTGTGCACGGTGCGCATCGTGCTCAACCTCGAGAAGATGGTCGTCAAGGAGGCACAGCGCGCCTTCACCTACCTCAGCCTCTACGACTACCTGACCGACCTCATCGTCGTGAACCGCGTGCTGCCAGAACAGGTGACGGACGACTACTTCACCAACTGGCGCGCATCGCAGAAGAAGTACGACGCCCTGGTCGAGACAGCGTTTTCGCCGATCCCCATCATGCGTACCAAGCTCTTCGATCATGAGATGGTCGGCATGGACAACCTCGGACTTCTTGCCGACGCGCTGTACGGCGACGCAGACCCGGCTCAGATCTTCCACACAACGGTGCCGCAGAAGATCCTCAAGGTCGGCGACAACTACGAACTCCACCTGCAACTGCCGTTCATCGGCAAGGAAGAGGTCGACCTCACCCATCGCGACGGTGAGATCTACATCACAGTGGGCCCCTACAAGCGCGAGATCACATTGCCCCGCGCCCTCTCCGGCCGCAAGGTCACGCGCGCCAAGCTTGAAGAGGGCATGTTGCGTGTCGTCTTCGCGGGAGGCAAGAAATGACCGAGTCGGGATGGTCGGGACCGATCCGCCTGCTCGAGGACGCGGCCCGCATGGTCACG
The DNA here is from genome assembly GCA_041691115.1 of bacterium. Classification (GTDB taxonomy): domain Bacteria; phylum Chloroflexota; class Dormibacteria; order Aeolococcales; family Aeolococcaceae; genus JBEPVH01. The sequence continues at coordinate 3,930 of JBEPVH010000025.1, forward strand.
CACTCGGTCACCGAGGTCATCCCCACCGAAGCCCAGATGCACCTTCTCAACGCTCAGCGTGAACTGTTGCTCGCCATGGCACTGACCATCGAGCACAACTCCTCGCGTTCGGTGCGCGCACCTCGCGCCACCAAGGCCCGCACCAAGAAGCCGGCCAAGCGCGTGTCCAAGGTCAAGATCTCCTGACCCGCATGGCGGCAATGCGCGTGATCAAGCCGCGGCGGACGCCGCCGCAGATGCGCCCCCAGGTCGTCATCGACGGTGTCGCCTGGCCGATCCAGGGCGCACAGGTCGCGATCATCGACAAGGGCCGTGTGCTGCTGCAGTTCCGACCCTGGCCTCCCGGATGGGAACTGCCCGGCGGTCATGTCGAACTGGATGAAGATCCCGCCGTTGCCGCTGCTCGCGAAGCCGAAGAGGAAACGGGGTACTCCGTGCGCATCCTCGGACTTGTCGGCGTCTATTCATGGCGCGGCCTTCGCTCTGTCGGCGATGCGCTCTACTTGGCCGAAGTTGTCGGCGGCAGCCACCGACGCACGCTCGAGGCATGGTCGACGCGCTTTGTGACACCGGAACGGATGCCGCGCACGATCTTCCCGTGGTGCCGCCAGCGCATCTACGACGCTGTGGCCCGCGCTGAAGGCGCACCGCCCGTGCATCGCGCCCAGGATGTCACGCTGTATCACGTGGCGGGTTTCGCCACGGCTTGGATGCGCGCCCCGTACGACGCCACAGCCAGGCGCGTGCGCCGTCATCACGGCTAGCCGGCCAGCGTGACGGCCTTCTTCTTCATCTCGGCAATCGTCGTCATCGTCGTCGCCTCCGAACTGTTCACCAACGCCGTCGAATGGGCAGGCTTTCGCATGAAGCTGAGTGGTGGCGCCACCGGCAGCCTGCTGGCCGCAATCGGCACAGCACTTCCCGAGGCAACGGTTCCGGTCGTCGCACTTCTTTCCGGCGCTCCATCCGCTGTGAAGGTCGCCACCGGAGCCGTCCTCGGCGCCCCCTTCCTGCTGCTGACACTCGGCGTCTGTGTCACCGGCATCGCCGTCGCGGTGCGCGGCGGCATGGGTGTCATCTCGCTGTCGCCGGGGCAAACGCGCCGCGACCTCGGCACGTTCGTGATCGCGTTCACCATCGTCATCGCCTCGACGGCGCTGCCGCGGCCCCTGCACTACGTCTCCGGCGTGCTGTTGCTGGCGATCTACGGGCTGTACGTGCGAGCGACGCTACGCGGCGGCTCCCCGGCCGAGGCGTTCCCCGAACCGCTGCACCTGATGCGCCGCCGCGAGGAGCCGTGGACTGCGCTCATCGTGGTGCAACTTCTCATCGCCGTCGGCGGTCTCATTCTCGGTTCCAAACTCTTTGTCACCGGCCTCGACCAGATGGCCGCATCACTGCGCATTGATGCGCTGATCCTGGCGCTGGTCCTGGTGCCGTTCGCCACCGAACTGCCGGAGACCCTCAACTCCGTCCTCTGGATCCGCAGCAATGACGACGGCCTCGCCTTCGGCAATGTCGCGGGATCGGCCACGTTCCAAGCGTGCATCCTCGGCTTCATCGGGCTGACCTTCACGCCATGGCAGCCGGGTCTCGGCGGCGTCCTCTCAGCTGGCATCACGCTCGTCGTGGGCGGCGTGTTGTTCTACGTCCTGCGCAACGGTCATGCCCGTGGCACCACGCTTGCCCTGGCGGGCATTCCCTGGGTCGCCTACGTCGTCGCCGCCGTGGTGTCCGGCGGCCAGTTGGCGCCGCCCGAGGTCTGACCTCGCCAGACGGGGTGCCCATACGCCACACTTTGCGCCGCCGCGACGCCGGCCCAGCAAGAAGGGAGCAGTGATGGATCTCAGCGGAAAGGTCGCCGTCGTCACCGGAAGTGGCCGCGGCATCGGCAAGGCATACGTCACAGCGCTCGCCGAGTCCGGCTGCGCCGTCGTGGTCAATGACGTCGACGGTGATGTCGCCGATGAGACGGTCACCGCGCTGACGGCGGCGGGCCACAAGGCAGTCGCCTGCGTCTGTGCCGTCGGCGATTCGGAAAGTGCTGACCAGTTGGTGAAGACAGCAGTCGACACCTTCTCGCGGCTCGACATCATGTGTACCAACGCCGGCATCCTGCGCGACCGTGTCCTCTGGAAGATGACCGACGAGGAGTTCGACGCCGTCGTGGCGACGCACCTTCGCGGCACATTCACCTGCGCCCGTTCCGCGGTCACCCATTTCCGCGAGCAGGCCGAGGGCGGACGCCTCGTCCTGGTGTCGTCGTGGGCCGGACAGCGAGGCAACTTCGGGCAGACCAACTACGCCGCTGCCAAGGCGGGCATCGCCGCGATGGCGCGCACGTGGGCTATGGAGTGCGCCAAATTCAACGTCACCGTCAACGCCATCGTGCCCAATGCGCTGACCCGCATGATCTCGTCGATCCCGGGCATGGACACGCTCGTCGAGGCTGCCGAAAAGGGAGAGCCTCTGCCCGCGATGGTGCGCCAGGGAATGGGCATGGGAATGCCCGAGGACGTGGCACCGCTGCTCGTCTTCCTGGCGTCCGATGCCGCGTCCGACATCACAGGCCAGTGCATCGGTCTGGGTGGCGACAAGCTGGCGTTGTGGTCGCATCCCGCAGAGATCGCGATGGCGTACAACGAGGGCGGCTGGAGTGCCGACAAGATCGCCGAGGTGTGGTCGTCGTCAGTGGGCTCGCAACTCGAGACGTACGGCATTCCATTCCTCGGCGCCGGCCGCTGACAATGCTGGTTGGGGCTCACGTCTCGACGCGCGGCGGTATCGCCACAGGCGTTCAGCGTGCTCTCGACATCGGCGCCGATGTCTTTCAGACACATCCCACGCCGGGCCAACAGTGGCGCGATATGCGCTACGACGACGAGGTGCTGTCGACATTCCACAGTGCCTACGCGACATCAGGACTTCGCGGCCACTGGCTTCACGCCGTCTATCTCATCAATCTGGCATCGCCGCAGGACTGGCTCCTGGAGAAGTCGGTGGCGTCGTTGTCCCACTACATGCAGCTCGCCGAGGATTTCGCCGCGGACGGCGTCGTCTTCCATCCCGGCTCGCACGTCGGTGCCGGATTTGATCCGCAGTTACCTCAGATGCAAGAGGCTCTGCGCCGCGTCCTCGGCAGCAGCACTGCCAACGTGCGGCTTCTCATTGAAAACTCGGCGGGCGCCGGTGGTTGTGTCGGCTGCCGCTTCGAAGAGGTGGGGCGCATGCTCGAGGCGTCGGACGACCCGCGCCTGGGCGTCTGCCTCGATACACAGCACATGTTTGCCTCCGGGTACGACATGCGTACGCCGGAGACGGCGTCCGCCACGCTCGCCGACTTTGATAGGAATATCGGCCTGGAGCGCCTCGCCCTCGTCCACGCCAATGACTCGGCGCGACCTCTGGGATCCGCGGTCGACCGCCACGCCAACATCGGCGAAGGTGAGATCGGCACTGACGGTTTCCGCTACCTGCTGAGTGACGCGCGCGTTCGCCAAGTTCCGTGGCTCCTGGAAACGCCCGGCGTCGACCGTGCTGGACCAGACCGTCAGCAGATCAATCTGCTGCTGGACTGCGCCGGCGTCGCCGACGACGCCAGGGCCGCCGTACCGGCCTGACCGTCAGACGGGGGGAGGCGGCGGTGGCGGGGGTGCCGCCGGTGGTGGACTCATCGGTGGTGGCGCCATCGGCGGTGGCGCCGTCACCGGCGGTGCCCCCATTGCCGGAGGTGCTGCGGCGGCCGGCGTGCCCATCGCAGGCGTCATCGACATGATGAAGGCAGCCACGTTGAAGAGCGTGATGAATCCGAGTACCACCAGGAGGAGAACATAACCGGACCCTGGATTGACAAGGAAGAAGCTGGATATGTCCATGCTGCCGAAGGGATTGAAGGACGACGTGGAGCCCGACGACGGATTCTGCGACGCCATCGCCGTCGACAACTTCGCCAGCGCCGCCGTCTTCACCTGCGACTGCGTCATGAACACAACAATCATGGCGACGAGGCTCACCGCGGCTGTGATGGCACCACGCATCTTCATCGACATCGCCGAAGCAACAAGTCCGCCAATGATCAGCAGGACGGCGATCACTGCCAACGGCTGAATGCCGATGTTGAAGTCATGAGGATTGTTCTTCGTCGGATCCGATGGAGATGAGCTCGCCGATGCGCTGCACGACGCGGGTGGAGTGCCACCAATGGAGGGATCCGACCCTGTGACCAGCGACGTTCCCGAGTAGGTCACCAGCGAATAGTTCTTCAGGTCGCTGATGCACTGCTGGCTGGTGCCGCTGCTGCCACTGTCACCACCCAAGCTCGATCCGAAGCCGGCCAGCGTGGTGGTGTCGCACGACACCGAAGCGAAGGGAAGGACAAAACAGATCAGTGCCAGCACGAACAGTGCGGGCGAGACCTTCCTGGCGGTCGGTTCGCCGATGGGATTCATGTGTCAGACCCTCCACGCGCGCCGATACGGCCCGCCTGGGGGCATTTTGCAACCTGATTCAGTTTTGCGCGCACCACAGAGCGTCAGCTATCGGTAGCGGTCTCCACCTGTCGCGGCGTGGTGGTGGCCAGGAACTCAATGAGATTGGCCATGACCGCGAGACCGAACGATGCGGCGCTCAGGAAAAAGCCTTCACGCGCGAATGTGGTGAAGTTCTGCAGCAGCAGCTCCAGCGGAGTTGCTGGGCTCAGCCGCGACACGATGGCAGACATCGCATTGTCCTGAGCCGCAATGAGGAGTATCAGGCCGGCTGCCGCGCATACCCCCGCCATCAGAGCGCGACGCCGCAACGGCGTCAGTCCCACCGCAATGCCAAGGAACGCCAGGACCACGGCGGCAATCAGGGACGATTGCGGCCAGACGGCGTAGTTGTGAGCGTCGCCTGACGCCCCCACGCCCTGTCCCAGGGACCCTGACGCGGTGCAGGATGGCGGCTCGCCGAAGTCCGTTGTGGGGTCGGACCCGGTCAGCAGGGCTTTCCCTGAGTAGGTGACAAATCCGAACCTGGTCAGATCATTGATACACGTCTGGCCCGCCGGAGTAATGGCCAGCCCCATGTTGGTCAGCTGGGTCGTGTTGTAGGCCTCGGAAGCGAAGGGCAGAGCGAAACCCGCCAGCGCCACGACAAGCAGCGCCGCCGAGACAACGCGTGCCGGAAGTGCCTTGATGGGGTTCACGCGCTCTCCTTGGACGATCTCCGCTTCGCGCGAATTCTGACACCTATACTCCGCGACAGTGCTACGCCGGACTTCATTGCTCCTGATGGGAGTACTGCTTCTCGCCCTCACGGGGTGCGGATCGTCAACGGTCAACGTCCAAACGCTTCTCCAGGACGCCAAACACTCGGTCGACGCCGCACAGTCCGTGCATTTCGTCGTGACCTCACAGAATGCCTCGAGCACCAACACCTATCTCAAGAGTGGTGAGGGCTCGGCGCGACGGCCCGACGGATTCACCGGCAGCCTCGATGTCCAGCTGGCCGGTTCCGGCTTCGTGGTCACTGTCAAGATCGCTTCGATCGGCGGCAAGTTCTACGTGCAGCAGCCTTTCAGCACCACGTGGGAGGTCACCGATCCGACCAAGTACGGCTTCGGTGATCCGGCGAAACTGATCGACCCCTACAACGGCCTGTCAACGCTGATCGTGGCCGCCAAGAATCCGACACTCGGCGACCGCGACAGGCTCAATGGAGAGTTGCTCGAGGAGGTGCACTGCACAGTGTCGGGAGCGGATGTGGCGCGCCTGCTGACGTCAGCAGATCCATCGCGCGACGATCAGGCTGTCATCGGCATCGACGCCGACACGCACGAGTTGCGCCGCGTCGTCATCACCGGGCCGTTCTTCGCCACCGGCAAGGACGCCACCTACACGCTCACTCTCGACAACTATGGCGCCAACGTCAGCATCACCGCCCCACCCGTCGCCTCGCCGTGACGATGCGCCGCGCGAGGGCGGCAGCGTGACAGCAGCGACCCGCGGCAGCGGCCGCGCTCGGATGCAACTCACCTTCGCCGCGGGAGCCGTCCTCCTCGCAGCAGCCGATACATACGTTGTCGTCCTCGCCCTGACGGCAATGATGGGCGACCTCGGCGTCTCCATTGAACACCTGCAGAAAGCGACGCCTATCCTGTCGGGCTTTCTGGTCGGCTATGTCGCCGTCCTGCCGCTGCTCGGTCGTCTTTCCGATCTCTACGGACGTGCGCCCGTTCTTGCCGGCTGTCTGCTGGCATTCGCCGTTGGCTCGCTGATCACGGCGTCGGCGCCGTCTCTCGGCGTGGTCGTTGCGGGCCGCACGCTGCAAGGTCTTGGAGGCGGCGGACTCGTGCCCGTCACGCTGGCGCTCGTCGCCGACATGTGGCCCGCCGACAGACGTGCCGGTCCGCTCGGTGTCATCGGTGCTGTGCAGGAGGTGGGTTCGGTCGCAGGACCGTTGTACGGTGCAGCGATCCTTGCGGTCACCTCGTGGCGCGCCATCTTCTGGGTCAACCTGCCGGTGTCGGCGGTTCTGGCCGGAGGTCTGCGCCTGGCTCGTCCCGCGGGAAGTGCGGAGCCACACCGTCGTGACGGAATCGGAGGCGTCCTCCTCGCGCTGAGCGCGGCAGCAGGGGTCCTGGTGGTCACCTCACCCCGGCCACTCACCGAC
>JBEPVH010000026.1:0-10538 GCA_041691115.1 bacterium
AGCGTGACGCCCTCATCGCCGGCTGGCTGCATGCTGTCCCCGGTCGCCGGGTGGAATACGACGCCCACGACGTAATGTCACAGGTACGGGCGCTGGGCGGACGCGTGGAACTGTTCGATATCACCCCTGCCTACTCGCCGCATCCCGTTGCTGTGGCTGCAGGTGGCTTGCCGTCGCGTGGGCAGATGCGCTACTCACTCGGAGCGGCATGCCGATCCACATGGAAGGCGGCTGCCGGCAAGGCGCTTCTCGAGTGGGCACAGGGAACGTACTTCGCCGGTGTCTACGTCGCAGAGCATCCCGATACCAGATTTGCCGATGGCAAAGACGTGCGCACGTTTGATGACCATGCCGCGTACTACACGCTCCACCCCGAACGTTGGGAATCACTGCCCCTGCTCAGCGGCGCGGGTGTTACGCCACCACCGCCCGACGCGCAGTCCGGCAGCCGCAGCGAGATTCTGCAAAGACTTGTCGCGGCGCTGGGCCACGCCGGAGTCCGAATCCTGTGGCGCGAACTCACCACCGTGGATCTGCGCCAGGCCGGTGTGTCGGTGGTGCGTGCCTGCTCGCCGGAACTCACCCCGATCCACTGCGACGAGCGCTGGCCGCATCTTGGCGGGCGTACCGCCGACATCAGCTGGCGATATCCGGCCGCGCATTGTGATGCAGCCACATTTCCCAGCGCCTATCCTCATCCCCTCGGATGAACCCCACCACAAGCGAAACAGACGCGACCGTTGCACCAGAGGCACCGGCATTTGACGGCTTCTGGATCAACTCCACGCTGTCCAGCGCAACTCTTGGCGACTTCGGAGCTCGCATCGATGAGTACGCATCCGGCGTGGCAACACCGTCCCGATTTGTATTTCCGGCCGGCCCCATTTCCTTACCGCATCCCCGCGGCAGATTCTGGTCGTTGCTCCGGGCACGTCGCAGCAGGCGCCTGTTCAGCGGTGCATCACTCAGCCCTCAGGACATCGGCGCAGTACTGGCGAGTGTTGCCACGACCGATGGCGCCAATCGGGCGTACCCGTCAGCCGGAGCTACGCATCCCCTGGAGTTCATGGTCCTGGTCAACCGTTGCACTGATGAACGGCTCCAGGGTCGCGTGCTCCACTACAGCTCGAGCGACCACTCGGTCACACCGGTGCGCGAACTTCCGCCCTACGGCGACTACGCTCACCTGATCAACCTCAGCACCGAGACGACAGAGCCCGCCATCGTGGTCGTCATTCTCGCGGTGCGTTCGCGTACGACTCAGAAGTACGGCGAGCGTGGTGGGCGTTTCGTGCTCATCGAGGCCGGTCACGCAGCCCAGAACGTGATGCTCGCGTGCACCGAACGCAAGCTTGCCTGTTGTGCAGCAGGCGGCCTGCTCGACGACTCGATTCTGGAGTTGCTGGGTGTCGTACCCGGTGACGCCGATGTGCTGCTCGGCATCGCGGCGGGGCATCCCGCCAAACGCTAGGACGCCGTGCTCTGCCCCACCTTCGCCACCAACAGGTAGGCGGTCGGCTTGAAGAACTGGTACGCGGCGCCGGCGATAATCCAGCCGATACCGATCACCATCATCACTCCGCCGATGGTGTGAAAGAGATAGTCGGTGGACATGGTCGTGGAGAATGTCGGACCGTTGAATCCGTAGTAGCTGTTGTTGTATGGGATTGAAGGCGCGCCTGCGCCACACGAAAACGCGGCGAGAAAACCGAGCCCGGCCAGCACCATGCTCCAGGGCCGGCGGGACAGCCAGCTGAGGTCGCCAGGCGGCGCCAGGGCAATCATCCCAGCCAACACGATCACGACAATGCCAACGACGATCATGGCGCCGAACGCTGGCAACGTCCCGGTTTCAACGACTCCCGTAACGATCGCGCCCGTGCACAGGAGCAGGCCTCCAATGACTGCACCGTACGCGCCCGCACGTTCGGGATCCCAGCGTGGCCAGGGTCTGTCGGCATCATCGTCGCCTCTGTCGATCGCAGGGCGTGGGCGTCTCTGCAAGAAGTGCGCGGCAGCGGCGCCTCCGGCGACAGCCGCGCCGATGATGACGTACGCCAATTGAGTGTCCGACGCGCCTCCAACGACAGGCACGATGACAGCCACCACTGCCACGACAGCCATCATCACAGCTGACAAGACACCCGAATCGCGAAGGAAGGCGGCTGCCGTGGCGGCCACGAGAAAGGCGCACACCCACGACCCGACGTGGCCGAGGATGTCGGCCCACGTCGACAGTCCGTACCTCGAGTTGGCGGCAGCAAGGAAGAAGACGATGGCCGCCATTCCACCCAACAGCGCCGGCAGGAGGCCGCTGCCCGCCGACTCGGTGACGACGTATGTGTTCGGCTGAAGGGTCAGCGCGGGCGGGCACGGTGCCAGCTTGAATCGCGACGTTGCAGGGAAATTGGGTGGCGTTGTGCCGAACCGATAGACGACCGGCGGCGGGTACGGCATGTACGGATACGCGCCGTACGGTGGCCATGCCCCATAGGGCGGCGGCCCTCCGGCTGCAGGCTGTGGTCCGGGTGGTGGCCAGCCGCCGGCCATGGGCCCGCCTGGCCACATACCCGGCGCCGGTCCGCCGGGCCATCCGCCCGGTGCGGGTCCGCCGGGCCATGCGCCCGGTGCGGCACCGGCGGGCCATCCGCCGTAAGCGGGTGCGCCCGCGACGGCTGGGGGAGGAGTCGGCGTGGCGACAACCGGGACATCAGCCGGTGCTGGAGGCACGTACGGCGGCAGCACCACGGCTGGCGCCGCAGTGGGCATTGGCGATGGCGCCGGCGCGGGGGCAGCCACGGGCGGCGGGGAGGCAGGTGCGACCGGCGTCGGCGCTGGCGCTGGGGGGTCTGTGGCGGCCACCGCCTTTGGCGCTGCGATCACAGCAGGGTTTTGCGCGCCCCCCTGCTCCAGCCACGTGCCGCAGTTGACACAGAACGTGAATCCCGGCGGCGATTCGGCCGCGCATTTGGAGCAGACCGGACGGGATGGGCGCGCATTGCGCTGCGGCGTGCTGCTCATGGCTGGAACTGGTCCGGGCAATATTCGAAGTCTGCGTTACACGTCGGGAACGGCTGCGGGGCCGCATGGAGCGGATGCGCCGGTGCCGCGAACCCGTTGCCGATGACCAGGAGCGTTGCTACGAGTCCGACGGCGGCGAGCACGATCGCATTGCGCCATGTTTGCTTGATGGCGACCAACTGGACGACGTTGCCTGCGCCGATATCGCTGTCATCAGCCACGTCGGCGCCCCCCCGCGGGCTGCCGCTTGGCAGGGTGCGCCGCAGTCCGACGTGCAACTCCGCCGCGCGCGGTCAGTCCGAACAGCCTCAGCCCGACATCCACGGGAAAGAGGATAGCCGCCGTCGCCAGAAGATACGGCCAGAGCGGGGTGTGTCGTGGCACCTCAGGCACGGGCTGTGACCAGACGGTTGCCAGCGTTGCCGGGGGGAAGACGGCACCGCCGCCTGCCGCCGCTATCAGTTGCAAGCGCCCGCTGTCTGCCCCCCAGTAGCGGTATTCGGGCGCGTACGAGACCACCAGCCCGGTGATGGCGCCGCCCTGGTAACTGGGGCCCTGACCGTTGGCGCGGATGGTGTAGCGCGTTCCCGAACCGAACGGAAAGTCGGCTTCGAACTGGGCCGAGCCGGTGCGCGTCATCACGATGTTCTGGATCGGCTCCGATCCATCGCTCTGCACGGTGGCGATCACCTGGGTGCCGCTCGCTGAACCGCGCACCACCGCCACCAGATGGCCGTGGTCGCCCGCTGCCTGGGCGCTGAGCGCCATGTTGGAGTCCGGCGAGACCGACAGTGTTGAGGCAACCATGTTGGCGAAGAGGCGGCCGCCGTTCGACCAGCGCAGCAGATCGCCCGACCACTTGCCGGCCGCATCGCTCATCCACGTGAGTACCGTGCCGTTGCCGTAGTGCCACTCGGCCATGACCGGATCGTCTTCCGGCGAATTCAGCAGCACCTCTGAAGCCTCACGTGGCTGGGCCGCGACGTAGCCCGTGATGTTCGGCATGGCGCTCACGTCGATGCCGCTGAGGGCGGCGCCGGCACCGACCTGTCGCAGTTGCACGGAACCGTCGATGATCCAGGGCCGAACATTCTCAGTGGTGACCTTGATGAGAAATTCAGGGACCTGGCTCAAGTTGGTTGTCTGATAGAACTTACCGCCGCCTTCTGTGGCGATCTGCTGCATCACCGCCATCTGGCCTTGGCTGTGGTCGATGTCGGCACCCACCGACGACACGGTGATTCCATCGTGGACCATTCCCGCCACCACAGCTGGGTCAGGTCCCTCGGCATCGCCGTCACCGAGCACGATCACCTGCTTGCGCAGATTGGGGTGCTGATTGAGCGTGGCTTGGGCGTCCTGCATGGCTGGTCCGTAGGAAGGTGGATCGTTGTAATCGGTCGTGGCATCGATCGCACTGTTGATCGCTGCCTTGTTGGTCGCTGCCTGGAACGGCACGGGCCATGACGCGCCTGGCCCATAGCCGTTGACGGCGATGCCGATGTAGTCGTTAGGGCCAAGCTCATTGACAATGGCGTGGGCCGCCTGGCGAATCGTGGCATCTGCGTTGGGATTCTCAACCGACTCGAGGACCAAGACAACGCCAATCGGAGCCGTGCTGGGCCGCTCCGGCACCTGCATCTCGACCGGCAACAACTTCTCGATTGGTTTCCCCTGGTAGCCGCCCGCGCCGAACGAGTTGGCTCCGCCGCTGACGACCAGGCCGACGCCGTGAGTCTTCACTGCATCGTCCAGTGCCGCCACCGCCGCCCCCGCCAACGCTGATTGCGGCACGTCGCACAGCACCACCGACTGATACTCGGTGAGGCCTGCACTCGGCAACTTGGGAACAATATCCACAACGACTCCGGCGGCCCGCAGCGAGCCGGCAATGGCGGCACCTGCGCCGTTGGCCCCCTCGACGACGAGGACCTGGGGCGTATCGATGACATTGATGATGGCGCCGCCCGAATCGTTCTGCGGCAGCGCGTCGGCGCCGCCGGAAATCTTCACCGTGACGCTGTGCGCTCCCGCCGCAAGGGGATCAAGAGTCAATTCAACACCTGCTCCGGACGAGGTTAGTGATACGGGCCGGCTGAGCACCTGGCTGCCGTCGACGAAAGTGGTCATCACCACCGTTGTCGTTGTATTGGCGGCCAGATGCACCAGGACATGGGCCCGCGTGTTGGGCGCGATCACATACGGAGCGATAACGCTGTCGATTCGCGCGTCGGGGCCGGCGGTGATATCGAGCGGAACGACATCAACACGCACACCCTGGCCGCGCAGCACGGCGGCGGCGGCCTGGGCATCGCCGACGGTCTCGCGGCCGTCGCTGATGAGCACCACGTGACGGCGCATGTCGGCGCCATCGGCGACGGCACCGCCCGTCGTCAGGGCAGCGGCGATGTTGGTGTTGTCCAGCGATAAGGTTTGAGTGAATCCGTTGAAGTTCAGTTGCTCGGACGGCGCCGCCTCGACAACCGCCCTGTCGGAGAAGGCAACCACCGACATGGTGTCGCCCGACGGCTTGTTCTTGTCGAGAGTTGCCACCCCGTCCAGGACTGTTTGCTGGCCACTTCCAGCACTGCCGCTACGGTCTGCGACGACCACCAGGGCCTGCCTCTCCGGAGTGCGCGTCCAGGTCAGCGGGGTGAGTGCCAGCAGCAGCGACCCAAGGATGATCAGACGCACAGCCAGAGTGAGGCGGCGCAGCCGCGTCGTGCCCGACGGTTGCCACACACGGCGCACACCGAACCACACGCCGAGCGTCATGACCAAGAGCGCGAGAAAGCCGAGCACCCTAACCACGGTGGAAAACCCACCATTCGGCGGACAGAGTGAGCAGCAGCAGGACGATCAGCCATTGCCAGCGATCGACCCATCGCGTTTCCGACGGATGTGGCGGCTGCAATGCCGAGAGGGCCGGCAGTTCTCGCGGCATCAACGAGGTGAGCGCAGTTCCGCTGACGGCGAATGCCCCACTGACCGCGGGGCCGCTGCCTTGCTGCTCCACGGTGTACACACCCGCGACATTGGCACCGACGTAGACAGCAGCACCGTTGACCACCGGCAGCGTCGTCGCCGCTCCCTGGGGATCGGTGACGACGACAGTTGTTGTGTTCGCCTGCGCCGGGATGCTGACGGGCGATCCCGTCGCATGGTGGGTGAGGTCGGTCGCCGGTGGCAGCAGAAACCGACTGAGATGGCTGATCAGGAGCGGGAAGGCCGGCTTGATGGGCAGGTCTGAGTTGTGCACATCGAATCCGAGGACTGCCGATCGCGGCTTGTCCTGCGTCAGGAGGATCGGTCCGGCGTCGCTGTCGATGACGGGGACGCCGGCTGACTTGCTCAGGTCATGGGTGGAGGAGATGTGGACGTCGGCCAGCCCGACGTCGGCGAGCAACGGATCTCCCAGCGAGTGCGCCTCGAGCTGGTGTGGCACCACGGCATCGCCGCTGCCGGCAAGTCCAGAGGGAGGATTGACCAGGAGGTAGGGCACGGCGGGCAACGCTGCGGGGGAGTAGCCGTCGAAGACGTCCGCGTCAGCGGCGGCTGTCGGTGAATAGTTTTCCGGCGTCACCACGTTGACCACGACATCGCTACGCAACTGCAGGGCCCGCTCGAGGAACACATTGCGCGCCGTAACCAATTGGATGGTGAGGCGGTGCGACGGCGGCAATAGTGCGTAGGCGACATTGTCCAGCGCGAGCGCATCGGAAGTCGCCAGCGACGCCTTGACCTGGGTGGCAGTCGCAGGTGCCGTGAGATCCACGTCGCGGGCCGCATGCGCCGGGACTGTGAAGCTGCGCACATCGACGAGCGCGCCGTCGGCTTCCAGCTTTACCTGGTCGGTTCGGGCGACACCACTCCAATTGCTCAGCGTCGCCGTCACGTGGCCCGAGGCACCCGCCTGAAGCAGTGTGATCCCCACATCATCACCCGACGCGCCGACCTTGATGAAGCTGATGGGGAACGGCTGGCTCGCGGCAACTGTCGGAGCGGGCACGAGCCCGTCGCCGATGATGACAACGTTGATTCCGTTGGAATCGTTACCCACAGCGGCGGCAATGGCTAACGCACTGTCGATATCAGGACTGCCACCGTCAGGCTGCGCCGCCGCGAGTGCCGCCGTCAATGGACCTGTGGCGCCGGTGCTCTGAGCCAGCATTGCCGGGTGTGCACCCATGGTGATGAGCGTCACTCTGTCGCCGTCCCCCATCTCATCGATCATCGTCTGGGCACGTTGCTTAGCCACGGCGAAGCGTGAGGGGGCGACATCGGTGGTTTGCATCGAGGCCGACGCCTGCAACACGATGACCGTGTCGGGTGAAAGCGTGCCCGCGGTGGCGGTTGCCGGCCGCATGATCGCCAGCGCCCCGAGCAGTGCCGCGAGAATCTGCAGGGCCAGTAAGAACGACGCGCGGAACCGTCGCCAGGGCCGGCGCACCTGACGCTCGCGCAGCGCCTGCTCCCAGAGGAAGTTGGTCCCCAAAGGAACCTCGCGGCGACGGATGCGGAGGAAGTGGTACGCCACGATCAGAGGGATCGCTGCGAGGAACACGGCGCCTGCAGGTGCAAGGAAGGTCACACCAGGACCTCAGCACCACGAAGCGCATCGATCGCTGTCCCGACCGGGTCGCTGCTGGACACCTGAATGAAGGTCGCCTGGCACTCACTGGCGACGCGCCGGAGTGCGGCGACATGTTTGGTGAGAGCGGCGGTGTACGCCTCGATGACATCTCGTCCCGTCGTCACATCAACGATCCCGCCCGATTCCGCATCGCGGAACCGCAGGTTGCCGTGCCACGGCGGATCGAGTTCCTCGGGCGCTATCACCTGGATGAGGTGCACGCTCTGGCGCAGCGAGCAGATGGTGCGGATGCCGTCGAAGCAGTCCTCACTGAGGAAGTCGGAAATGACCACGGAGATGCCACGGGCCAAACGGTCGCCACCGTGGCCGAGATGCTGGAATGACGTGTCGCCCGATGCCTCGCCCTCGTCCAGGAAATCCCAGACCCGCTGGAAGGAACGGCGGCCGCGCTGCAGCGCCAGGCGTCGCGGTGTATCCGTGCCGAATCCGTAGACGCCGACGCGATCGAACGAGTGCAGACCCACATACGCCAACGCTGCGGCGATGGCTCGTGCCGAATCGACCTTGAGCGGCGTTCCGAACTGCATCGACGCCGAAAGATCAGTCCAGATGTTGACGGCGATGTCCTCTTCGCCGTGATACAGCTTCAGCAGCAACCTGCCAAGTCGCGCGTACGCGTGCCAGTCGATACGCCGCATGTCATCGCCGGGAACATAGGTGCGGAAGTCGGCGAACTCCAGCGAGCTGCCGGTGCGAGGCGAGCGACGCAAGCCGGCGGTCTGGCCGGGGTGGTCGCTGTGTGTGGTCAGTCGGAGGCGTTGCAGGCGGCGCAGCACATCAGGTGTCAGGCCGGCCTCGGTGAGGGTGGCCATGGGCGACGCCTAGCGTCCGTTCACCTCGGTGGCGGCGACCAGCGCTCCGATAAGCGTATCGGTGGTGACGCCCGACGTCTCAGCATCGAACGTGAGAAAGATGCGATGTCGCAGCGCCGGCAGGATGGTGGCGCGAATGTCGTCGTAGGCAACGTTGAATCGTCCGTCGAGAAGGGCGCGGACTTTGGACATCGCGATGAGCGCTTGAAGACCGCGCGGACTGGCGCCGAAGCGCACATACCGTTCGACGTCGGCGACCTCGGTGCGGTCGGGGTGCGTCGCGGCGATGAGTCGCACCGCGTAATCGAGCACCGGCTCGGCCACCGGTACGCGGCGGCTGAGGTTGATCACCTCGACAAGCTCGGCCCCCGTCGCCACGTGCTCCAACGCCGGCGGGCGAGGCCCTGTTGTGCGGCGGGCGATCTCAGCGAGGTCGGCGTCCTTGGGCAGGATGACGACCAATTTGGCGATGAACCTGTCGAGCTGCGCTTCTGGCAGAGGATAGGTGCCGTCAAGTTCGATGGGGTTCTGCGTTGCCAGCACGAAGAAGGGATTGGGCAGCGGCCTGGTCGTGCGGGCGACTGTGACGGTGCGCTCCTGCATTGCCTCGAGCAGCGCACTCTGAGTCTTAGGGGTGGCGCGGTTGATCTCGTCGGCAAGCACCAGGTTCGCGAAGATCGGACCGGGCTGGAAAGGGAAGCGCTCGCCTTCCTCGCTGCGGTCACCGATCACCGTTGTGCCGACGATGTCGGCGGGCATCAAATCCGGCGTGAATTGGATGCGCTGGAATTCGAGATTAAGTGTGTCGGCGATGGCCTTCACCAGCACCGTCTTGCCGAGACCGGGAACGCCCTCAAGCAGAACATGCCCGCCCGCGATCAACGCTGTCAACGTGCCGCGGATGATGTCGTCCTGGCCAACGATGAGCTTCTTGAGCTCCGTCTCCAGACGCAGGATCGTCTGCTTCACCTGCTCTGGTGCTAGCTCGCTTGTCGCGTCCTTCGCAACGGGCTCGGCTGTTTCAGTCACCTGATCAATTCCCTGAAAGACTGGCGTAGTAGTCGTCGACCAAACCTTGGTCGCCCGCATTGGCGGACGAGTTGCCGGAGCTGTCAAGCGATCCCTGCTGATACGAGAAGCCGCCGCTGTTGCCCCCGCCTGTCGCAGCACTCCCGGTGCCGGTTGTACCCGGCCCTGAGCCAGAAATGGGGATTTCGATACCCCCGAATCCCGGCACATAGATCTTCTCTGTCGTGGGGTTCGTCAGTGTTCCGAGCGCGGGCGGGTCACCGTTGCCACCACCGCCCCCGCCACCGTCACCGCCTGTGCCACCGGTGCCCTGTCCTTGGCCCTGTCCTTGTCCCTGTCCTTGTCCCTGTCCTTGTCCTTGTCCTTGTCCTTGTCCTTGTCCTTGACCCTGGCCCTGACCCTGACCCTGACCGGGGCTTCGACCCTGGCCCTGACCTTGACCTGCGCTCCCGCTGCCGGATGGGGACCCACCCGCGGCCGCTCGCGCGTCGGCATTCGCCTGGGCGAGAGCTGCCTGCTGCGCGTTCGCTGCTGTCTGCTGAGCCTGGCTGACCAACTTCTGGTCCTGCTGGGCTTGGCTGGTGTTTTGCAGCGCGGTGGCCGCCGAATTCAGCGCTTTGGAGGCACCCTGGGTGTCTCCGTGGGCGAGACTGTTCGACGCATCCTGCAGCGCCTTCTGCAGATCCGGGTTGGCACCGGCGTTCGCAGCTGCCTGCGCCAATGCTTTCGAAGCCTGCTGTTGTTCGGCAGGTGTGAGCTTGTCGACATTCCCTGCCGCGTCTTTGAGTGCATTGGCCGCCCCCTGCAGGTCGCCGTTCGCCAGCGCATCGCCGGCGCTCTTGGTCAGCGGTGATGACTGCAGCGCAGCAGCTCCCTGCGTGGCCGCGTTGACCTGTGATTGAACGGCAGGATCGTTGAGCTTATTGAGGTCCGAGACCAGCTGGCTGGTCGCAGCGGCTGCGTCCACCGCGTTCTGCGCGTGATTCAGGCTGTCCGACGTATGGGCGAGCGCATCGCGCACC
>JBEPVH010000027.1:0-10246 GCA_041691115.1 bacterium
GTCGTTGATCGCCGCCCACACGCTCCCGGGCCCCCCGTCGGCGTCGCGGGGGGTGCCGGTGTCGGGCTCGGCGAAGCGGTCGGCGTCGGCGTCGGCGTCGGAGTAGGCGTCGGCGTCGGTGTAGGCGTCGGCGTGGTGCAGAGATGCGTGCCGCCGTTGTCCGCGCTCAGGAGACGGGACGAGTAGACGTCGCCGTTGGCGTCAGGCAGAACGGGCTGGAGCGACGCGCCGTAAGCCAGATCAACCTGGAAGAAGCAGTTGGGAATGTTCACGGTCAACGCGCCCGACGAGCCATTGCCGAGAACGACTTCCTGGAACTGGAAGATGTGCTGAGGCACATCGAGGCCGTTGTTCCACGAACCCATGGGAGCGGTGTACGACGAGAGCGACACCTTGGTGCACGCGGCCGAGGCCGTGACGTGAGCCACGACCGTCGAGCCGGGCGTGACGTGGCCTCGGAGATTGGTGCCAATCGATTGGCCGTTGACGGTGAAGCTCATCTGGACCGCAGCACGACTGAACGAGGTGCACTGTGTAGCCGTGGCGGGTGTCGCGTGCCCAGCAGCCAGCGTCGGCGATCCAGTCGCGGACGAAGGAGCAAGACAGAGCATTCCAGCAAGGATTGCCAGGAGCCCACCGACGCGCAAACGCCAACCTGGGCGGCGTCCGAGCGAAGCGATGGTTGGCGGGGCGATTCGATGATTAGCGACGGGGGGCATCCGGACTCCTCGGGCGTTAGGTGCTTAGCGGCGATTCCAACGTATAAACGCCGCAGGGACTTTGGGCGGACAGTCCGCACCTGATCCCTATGTCATCGCAACCAAGTGCAATCCATGCGATCGCGAATCAATGCAATGCCTATGTCATTGCAAACGCGAGCAATGTGCGCCCCAGGCGGTTAGCAGCCGGGCAGCCCGCCCTCATCCCTCGTCGAGGGCTTAGCACTTCTGAGTCCCGTACAGCACAACCAGCGTTGAGATCAGGTTGTTGGCACCGTGCACCAAGACACCGGGCCAGATCGATCCGGAATAGATGTAGAGAGTGCCCAGCACCGTCCCCATGGCAAAGATCGGGAGGAAGAGCGTGGGCTGATTCCATTGGAAGTGCGCGGCGGAAAAGATGACGGCACTCACGAGGATCGCCGCCACCTGCGGCATGCGGTCGCGCAGATACCGCAGCAGGAATCCGCGAACGAACAACTCCTCAACGACGGGAGCGGCGATGGCGACGATGCCGATGGCGACCCATGGATACGCGCTGAACTCGTCGCGAATGTCTGTGCATTGGTTGTTGGGGGTGCCGGGGAACAGGATCCGGCTGAATGCACCGGCGACGAGGGCGACGCAGTAACTGCCGGCAAGGGCCGGGATGACGGCGATCAGCCAGCGCGGGGATACCTTGCCGATGCCCAGTTGTTTGAGCGACGCGCGACGGCGGACCTTGACGGAGAGGAAGAGGAGCAAGAGCGCGCCTGAGTAGACGAGCACGTTGAGACCCAGGTACTCGATGCCTCGGAGCAACCCCGTGGGGGCGACGGGTTGGATCTGGCGGCGGATCCAGCCGTTGAGCAGACCGGTGCCCAAGGTGAGTGGAATGAAGAGCGCCGTCACCGGCAGGACATCTGTCCAGGTCCACGGGGACTTGCCGGACGTCGCGAGGGACCGCCAGCCGCGCTGTGCCGCCTCGTCGACCACGACGTCCGGCTCGGCGACAACCGGCCCGGATGGAGGCGGCGGCGGGGCGTTGGGGGCCGGTGGTGGGCCGTAGCCAAGTGGCGGGCCGTAGCCAGGTGGCGGTTGATAGCCGTACGGGGGCGGATAGCCGTACGCCGAATAGGCCATCGGCATCAAGGGAGGCCGTTCCTCGACTCGGGTGCCGCTGAGGATGTCGTGCCAGGCCCGCTTACGACTGTCGATGCCTACCCAGAAGAATCCGAAGAACAGCAGCAGGGTCGACCAGAACGCCCCGGCAAGGCGGAGAAGCAGCTGCCCAGCACCGGGCTTGCCACCGTTGACGCTCACAAGGCGGAGGCTCATGGCCGACATGCCGACGGTTTTTCCCATGCGCCAGCCGATGAGGAAGTAGGCGGCCCACGGGAACGTGATGATCGCGAAGACCAGTCCGGCGAACAGCAGGCTGTGAGGCGACGCGGGATCCTCAGACCGGCCAGGGGCGCCCACGATGGTGCTGAGGGCGATCATCCCGGCGACGATCCCGGCGCAGAGCACAAACATGTCGATGAGGGCTGAGCCCACGCGCTTGGACGTGGTGGCCGGCCGCCACGCCGGAATGGGAATGCCGGGCGGATATGGGGTCATCGGCGGCACCGTAGCAGCGGCGAGCGGTGCTGGTAAGTCCGGCTACCTGGTGGTCTTGTAGACCTGGATCGCCACGCCACCCGCGGTGGTTCTCGATTCGGCCAGCTCGAGCGCGATCTTCCTACCGTTGTCAGGGAACAGCCGCGTGCCCTGACCCACCACCACCGGGACGACCAGCAGATTCATCTCGTCGACCAGATCATTGTCGAGCAGCCAGCGCAACAAAGCGCCGCTGCCGTGCACCTGGAGCTCGCCTCCTGGCCTGGCTTTCAGCTCAGTGATTGCGGCGAGGTCGCCCGAAAGCACCGTCGTGTGTGCCCATTGCGGGTCGCTGAGCGTGGTCGATACCACGTACTTCGGCCTCGTGTTCAACGCGGTCCAGATGGGGTTGTCGCCCGGATCCTCCCAGGTTCCCCACGAGGCGGCAAAGATCTCGAACGTCCGGCGGCCGAACAAGAAAATGTCGGCTCGTCGGTAGATCTCGCCGATGACCGTTCCGGCTTCGTCGTCGAAGTGCGCCCAGCCGCCACGCTCGAATCCACCGCGCACGTCTTCCTCGGGCCCTCCCGGCCCCTGCACCACTCCGTCGACGGAGATCTGCGTCGTGGTCGTGAGCTTCATGCGGCTGTTCCTTCGGCACCCGATCCGTATTCAGAGGGCCGCCATCGTACGGCTAAACGGCCGGGGGCTCAGGAGGTGCCTCCACCGAGCACCATGAGGTGGATATGCTCACCGCCAGTGTCAGATGACGATCGGGAGAAGCGCGTGAGCGACGTGGTGAGAGGAGCAGGCGAGTCGGCCGGGCGTCCTTTCTTCAGCCGCGCGGTCCGGCGTGTCTCCCGTCCGATGATCCGTCCCGTCCTGGACCGCCTCGGGGCCAGTGAAGCGCTCACCCAGGCACGCCTGGATGAGGTGACGCGCTCGCTCGATGCGGTCTCGGCCCGCCTCAAGGAAATGGACGACGTGCTGCGTGGACTCTCGCAGCGCACTGACGTCTTCCACTACACCAGCACGGCACAGCTCGACACGGAGATCACAGCCCTCAAGCTCATGGTCACCAAGCTGCCGTGGATCGATGAGCTGTATGCCGACGACACCCGGATCAAGGAAGGCGTCCCCGGCACCGGCCACACCCTGACCGCCCTCATCGACCAGGTGGCCGAGGTCTACCAGGACGTCACGATCAAGGATCAGCTGATCGCCGAAGGCGTGCGCGCGTGCGCACCGCGTGCCAAGCAAATCCTTCCCGTCATCGGCAAGCGCGACGTGGTGCTCGAAGTCGGGTCATCGTTCGGTTACTTCGCACGGCACATCGCTGCTGCCAACCCCGACGTTCTAGTGGTGTCGGTGGAGAAGGATCCAGCGTCGGTTGCGTTGCAACGTCATCTGCTCGCTGCTGAAGGCGTTGAGAACGTCATCCTCGTGCAGGGTGAGATGTCGCTGGACTGGCTCCGCAAGGTCAACCAGAGCTGCACCTTCTTCGACACCGTCCTCCTGCTCTCCGTTCTACATCACATGCCACCGGACAAAGTGGCGCGCATGATCGAGGAGTTCGGCGCACTCGGCCGCTCGCTCGTGGTCGAAGCTCCCGCGCCCAACGAGGCAGGGGCATGCGGCCAGGGCACGTTCGATGTCCTGCACAAGGGCGACGGCATCGCGGGACTTCTCACCAACCACACATCGCGACCGCTCGGCGATTCGTCAACGCATTTGGATCCCGAGCTGCGGCGCGAAATCGTTCTCTTCGAAAATGCCAACTTCTCGCGCCGCTCGCAGCGGTCCTACATCGGGGATCCGTTCCTCAAGCCCGAGAACCAGCAGTTCGAGTTCCTGCGCGACAAGAAGGGAACGTGGAACTTCACCAAGGGTGAAGAAGCCGCGCCGTACGAACCCGGCGTGTCGCTCTGGGACATTCGCGACCTGGGCCGGATCGTATGGCCGTCGCCTCCCCTGCTCCGTGCCCAGTTCCGCGAGGAACTCGACAAGGTGGCACCGGAGGGCAGGACCGACGTCCGCCCCTGGAACGTCGTCTATACAGCCAAGGGGCTGCGCATCATCGACACCAAGAACGTCCGTGGCGACGCCGGCCAGCCTGCAGACACCGACCGTGTCCGCAATTGGCTGGCCATGCTCGACGTCTGAATTTTCCTCTCGGCGGTGCGGGACTACTCGCTAGGGCTTGCCGCCGCAGGTGTGAAGATGGCCGCTCCGCACGGCCGACACGGTATTCCCGTGCGTGTCGGTGACGTGGATCGTGTAAGTGATCACATCACCGTCGATGATGTTGTAGCTCTTGTAGTCATACCCACCGATCTCCGTGGAGTACTCGTTGGTGGTCCCACTATGGAGGTCGAGGTGATCAGCGCTTCCCGAGTTTCCGGTGAAGCTAAAGTCAACCGACGTCGAAGCGACACCGAACGGCGCGTTAATAAACATGTGGATGTATGCGTACGTCGTGCTGCTCGGCGTTACAGGCTGAGTGTTGTGACAATGAACGTCGGTTGAGCTGTCCCACGTTTCCCACGTATCGGGGCTCACCGTCAACGACGTGATGACGGGGGGACCCGACAGGGGGATTGCTGTCGGCCGGTGGCTGATGATCGGCAGCGTGACGTGCGGCAACGGAGCCGTGGGTGAGGGTGTAGCAATAAAGGTCACGCCCGGCGGGAGGGTACGTAGGCCACCAGGCAGCGTCGCCACCGGACCGGCGGTCGCCGAGACCGAAGGCGGGGGGACCCCAGCGGTGTTGGCGTTGTGGTTCATCACCACAGTCGTCGCGGCAGCCGCACCTGCGCCCAGCACGAAGACTCCGGCCAACGCGACCTTGGCGGTGAGGAACGACGGACCCATGGTGCAACCCTCGTATTCAGAAGAACGCCGCGATGATCTCAGAGTTCAGGTGCTTTCAGGGCTGCACCCGCCGTCCGAGGCGCCCGTCTGACGAATTCATGACGAATTTCGGGCGCCCGACCCTACTTCCAGTTTGATTCGGGCGAGGTTCCCGACAATGACTATCTTGGCCTGAATGACTGTCGCGATTGAGCGGGAAATATCGGCCCACACGGCAACACATGACGTCCCTACCGGATGGCTGAACCGCCTCACCTCAACGCGAGACTGGCGCCAGTACTTCACCGACCACCGCCAGATGGCGGTCACCGAAGTCGGCAAGGTGGCGCCCACCGACGAGGGCACGCGACGAGCCCTTGTGCGATCGATCAGACGCTTTCAGGCGGGAGAGGCGAGCGGCTCCCACCTCGCGGTCGACATCTGGACGGCTCACGACACATTTCTCGACGAAGATGCACGCCACGCCATCGCCATGTTCATCGCTGAAGAGAATCGGCACGGCGAACTTCTCGAGAAATTGCTGGCGGAAATGAATGCATCCGTCGCCACGCGCGATGCATCCGCGATGGCATTCACGTTCGCTCGCCGTCTGTTGGGCATGCGAACGAAGCTGATCGTTCTCAATGTTGCCGAGATCGTCGGGGCTGCCTTCTACGCGTCGGTTGCGGAATATTCAGATGACGCGGCGACATCTGCTGTATGCGCAGCCATTCGCGACGACGAATTCGCCCACCTGGCTTTCGGTGTGATGCTGCTGCGGCGAATGATCGACGCACCGGGATCGCCTGCCACGAAGGCCTTGCGGCGATTTGTCATCGTCAACTGGCTACGGCTGATGATGGCCTCGGCACTTGTGGTGGTCTCCGTTGACCAAGCGCCGTACCTTCGCCGCGCAGGATTCGCCTCGGTCATTGGTCCGTCGATCTCGCGCACCCGCTGGTTCACCGCGGCGCTGAATCGGCGCTGAGGCTCCTTTGTCCATGTGGTGTCCGGGGTCGTATCGAGCGCGGCCGTGACTGGATGCTTCGTGACGGCGGCAAGCGGATAACCGAGCCGGGCGGCGAGCGCGCCCTCTAAGCAGGGCACCGCGGTACCGTCGGGTCCATGGGGTACTTCGGCTACGGCGTCCTCGAACTGTCTGTGGACGTCTGGTTCCTGATGGAATTGGCTCTCAACGTGATCCGGGCGCGACGCACGGGCGCCACTGACGCTGACAGCGGATCGAGGAACGTCATCAGCTGGGCGCTGCTGGCCGCCTTTTTCCTGGGCGGTGCCGCGTTTAGGTTCCTCACGTGGGCAGCGCTACCTGACTGGACTTATCCGGTGGGCGTTGCTCTGATCTGGGCGGGCGTTTCACTGCGGTTCTGGTCCGTGTATCTGCTGGGCCGATTCTTCACGACGTTCGTGATGACCCACGACGATCAGACAGTCATCGAGTCCGGGCCCTACAAATACATCCGCCACCCCTCGTATCTCGGCGCCATGGCGGCGCTGATAGGGCTCGGGCTCGGATCAGGCAACTACCTGACGCTGCTCTGCCTGGCGACCATCCCGCTCGCCGGTCTGGTTGTGCGGATCACCGTCGAGGAGAAAGCGCTCGTCGGTGCTCTGGGCCAGGCGTACGCCGATTACATGACGCGCACTGCGCGCCTTCTTCCTGGCATCTGGTAGCAGCGGCGACGCCAACTGCCCGATATACGACTCGGGAAGTGATTCACGAATGCCGTAGGTGGCCACGCTTCGATTGCGGGGGAGCCAGCGCGTTCCAAAGACGGTGTCGAGGAAGGCGAGCTGGCTGGCATAGTTGCGGTTCCAGGCATCCCGCTCGGCGGTGTGATGCCAGTGGTGGAACTCCGGTGTGACGAGAAGACCCCGCAGGCGCCCGCTCCCCAAATCGATATTGCTATGCACCAGCAGGGTTTGAATGGTCAGGAGCGTTGCGTACACGGCGAACCACGCCGACTGCGCGCCGAGAAAATGCAGAGGCACAAGCCAGCCCATGTGTAACAGGAGCTGATCCACAGGATGTGCGCGCGCCGCCGCCAGCCAATACAACTGCTCGGACGCGTGGTGGACGCGGTGGAACCGCCATAACAGCGGGAAACCGTGCATGGCACGATGCATCCAGTAGTACCCGGTATCACCGATGACAACGATGAGTGCGAGCGCCACCGGTGCGGGAAGCTCGGCGAACCACCGTGACGGTGCCGGCAGTACCGGCAACCACGCCATCCCGACAACAGCGCCCGCCAGGAGCATGGTCGTCAACGTGGTCGTCATCGTTGCGTGAGCCAGGTTGGTGATGAGTTCTCGTGGCGAACGCTGCAGCGCCCGGCGCGGTGCCATCTCCTCGAGTGGACTGAAGATCACAAGTCCCACGAACAGCATGGGGATGGTTGCGGGATTCATTCGCAGCGCCGCGATGATCGCCACAAGGGTGAGCGCTGTTGCCACCGGTATGCGCATGAGCGCCAGCGGCCGGCGGAGCGTAGCGGCCCCCATCATCCGAAGTAGTCCGGTGGCAATCCTGGCCCTGGTGTTCCCGGTGTGAAGTTAGGATCGAACAGCGGCCACACTCTGCTCGGCTTCCAGCCGCCGGTCCGTAACCCTGTGCATGTCTTAATGCCGCGCTTCAGGTCGCCCTTGGCGAAGACCTCGATCAGATCCTCGTCCCTTGTGGTTTCGCCGTCGATCATGCCGCACACCTGTGTCCAGTCCGATCCGACGACGGTGACGGCATTCCATCCGTGGTTGATCGATGCCAGACAGAGTTGGTTGGCCTGTGCGCCATGCACCACGACAACCTCGTCGGTCCCGCCCGGTGCGATGTTGCACGTGTCCGAGGCGCCACCTAAACCGTGCTTGGTTGGAGCAGCAGGCACCGTGCCGGACACGTCTTCAGTCGCCAATGTCGGAGATGCACCCGCGCTGGACGATACGTCGGGCGTGAAGACGCTGACGGGCGGCGAAGGATCGCTGCTGCCACGTCCCACGAGGAGCAGCAGCGCCGCTCCCAGTGCGAGGAACACGATGATGACCACAGAGGGCGGACGTTCTCTCATGGTGCAGCCGCCATTTGCCGCGGCAGGACGACGACAGCGCTCACCATCGCGAGCAGAAGCACAAAACCGAAGACGCGCACGGCGAAGTCAGATCCCTGCCACGCCCAGAGGATTCCGAACATGGCGGACGCAGCGAACTGCGCCACCGTTGCCGCCGATGTGACAAGGGCAAGACCGCTGCCGCGATGTGATTCCGGCACCAGCGATGACGTGAGCGCTGCCAATACGCCGTCGGTCGCCGCGTAGAAGGCACCGAAGCAGACCAAGGCGACGACGACCACCGGGATCGATACAACGGGAAGCAGCAGTAGGACGTAGACGGCGAACAGAGCGACGTAGCCACCGAGGAGAACGCGGACACGGCCTATGCGGTCGGCGAGGCGCCCGGCGGGTAGCGCCAGCAGGAGGTAGGCGGCGGACGTCCCTACATAGAGGAGAGGGAAGTACGTGTCGTCGATCAGAGTGCGATTCCTAAATGCCAGATAGATGAAGCCGTCGCTGATCGTAGCCACCCCGAGGAATGCTGCTACGAGGATCAGCGGCCTAATCCCCACCAGGTGCAGAGCGTCGCGTGCCCGAAAGCGCTCCGTCGGCGGCGCCGCGTCGTTCTTCTTTGCCGGGTTGCGGACCAGAACAATGAGTGCGGCGACTCCCGCAGTGGCGAACACCAGGGAGATGCCGAAGATGGGGGTGAAGTTGCCCGGGAAAATGAGCAGGACGCCAAACGCAATGACTGGTCCGAGGACGGCACCCGCTGTGTCGAGGGCGCGGTGCACGCCGAATGCCTCGCCAAGGCGCTCCGGCTCGCTGCTCATTGATATCAATGCATCACGGGGCGTGGTTCGCACCCCCTTGCCGATGCGATCGACGTAGAGAACGGACGAAATGATCCAGGCGACGCCGCCGGAAAGTAGGACGCCTAGCTTGCACACGGCGGAGATGCCGTAGCCCACGACAGCAATCCGCTTGTGACCGCCGGCGCGGTCACCGAGAGCACCACCTGTGAGCCGTCCGATCGCGGTTACGGCGACGTAGCCGCCTGCCACGAAGCCATAGGCGACGGGGCCGAGTCCGAGTTGTATCACCAGGTAGAGCGGCAGAACTGCGGTGACCATCTCCGACGAGATGTCGGTGAGCATCGAGGTGATCCCCAGGTAGAACACGTTGCGGCTGACGCGCAACCAGCGCAGCGGCCCGCCGACAAGCGTCATCTCCTGGCCGTCGAGCGCATCAGGGGTCCGCAGCGAGGTGTACATCCAGGTCTCCGGGCGCGATCGCGCCGTCCGGTCGAATCTAACCCGGTCCCGCGGGTCGTGGCGTCCTGGATCGAGGACAATCACCGGCCATGCCCATGGAAAAGCCGGTCACCTCAGCCGCAGCACAGCAAGCCTATGACGCCATCGCGTCCGATCTGGCCGCCACCGACGACGTCAAGATCAGCGCGATGTTCGGCATGCCGTCCCTCAAATTCGAGAGCAAAGCGATCGCCGGGCTGTGGGGCGACTACATGATTTTCAAACTCGACGGACCGAGCCACGCCAAGGCGCTCAAGGTGAGTGGTGCGCAATTGTTCGACCCCTCGGGCATGGGCCGTCCCATGAAGGCGTGGGTTCAGGTGCCGCACTCGGCGGTCAAGCAGTGGGCTGGCCTGGCACGTGACGCCGTCGCGGTGAAGCGCGCGACGGGCTGAGGCTCAGGCGACAGACGGTCCGGCAACGGCACTCAAGCTGACACCGGGACCTGCATCGCGCGCAGCAGCGACGAGTGCGTCGTGCACCGGTGTCGCAGCATTGAGAGCGCCGGCCAGACGTCCGCCGATGGCGGCAGTGTCGGCTCGGCCGACGACAGACGTGTCGATACGGATGCGCGGTGCGCGGCGATACGCAACCATGCTGTCGTATAGCTTGAGCTGGTAATCCAGCGTCGCAGCAAGCCAGGCCGGACGTTCCACCGCTTCAAATCGCGCGCGCAGAACATCGAGCGGCGCTGTCAATTCTATGATGCAGAGCGGTGGGC
>JBEPVH010000028.1:0-10063 GCA_041691115.1 bacterium
GTCGCAGACGACTCTGTAGTCGCAGCCGCCGCAGTTCCATGCCGACGGCTTGGCCGGAAAATCGTTGCTGCGCCAGGCGGTCAGCACCTCTGACCCCGTTGCCGAGATGTTCTTAAAGGCGCGGTCGAGATGCTCGCGGCTGAGGTCGACGCGCACCACCTCGGCAGTCTGCAGGTAGTGAAGTTCGACGGTTATGTCGTCAGCCTTCTCGATTTGTGATGCGGCGACGGCGTAGGCACGCACCTGCAGATCCTTGGCGAGTTGCTCCGCGTCACGCGGCGGACCCGTCTTGTAGTCGACGACGGTCAGTGCGCCGCCCGGCATCCTGTCGATGCGGTCGAATCGGCCCGTGACGTCGACGGCAGGGACGGGCAGAGTGAATTTGGACTCGACATGTTCGATGTCGCGCTTGGTCCAGGCGTCGGACGCGCAGTAGCGGCGCAGTTGGTCCTCGCCGGTCTGGCGCAGTTCGGCGTTGCGTCCCTTGGGGCCCGACGAGGCGTCCCACGCCTCGTGCCAGAGGGCAGCGGCAGCCTCGCCGTCGACGACCTCGCCGGCACGGCGACGCACGCCCGCCACCTGCAGGACCTCGTGAACCATCGTGCCGTACCACCCCGGAACGCCTGTCCTGACGGGCATCTTGTAGCGGCGGCGATATTCGAATCGCCGTGGGCAGGCCTTGAAAACGGCGATGTCGGAGACCGAGATGCGCAGCCGTCCCTCGGCACCCGCCTTGGCGCGCTTCTGGCGCCGCGGTGCCATCGTCGCCAACGGCTCGATGGAAGAGCGTTCTGCAGTTGCCTGCAGCGGCCGCAGAAACGGCGTCTGGCTTTCGGTCTGATTGCTGAACGTCGTCGAGGTCCGCTGCGGCACCGTGAAGACGAGGCGGTCGCGGGCACGCGTGGCTGCCACGTAGAAGAGCCGCCGTTCCTCGTCGACATGGGAATCGCCCGACGGCACCTTTTCCGGGACCAGATCGTCGGGGAGCGTTAGTCGGGCGCCGAATCCACCGCGTCCCGGCCAGCGCATCTCGATGCAGGAACTGAGAAAGACAACGGGCCATTCAAGGCCTTTGGCGGCATGGGCGGTGAGCAGAACAACACCGTCGTCGGCGGCATCGGTGGCCGCCAACTCGTCGGCAACGCCGGACTCGCGCAGCACGGTGAGGTAGTGCAGGGCGGTGGCAACGCGCCTGTCATCGCTCCAATCCGCGAAGTTCTCGAGCAGTTCGCCGAACTTGTTGAGGTTGGCTCCCATCTGGCGCCGCGCCGCCTCATCCTCGAGGTCGAGAACGCCGAGATAGCCACTCATCTCCAGACCGGAGTGGAAGAGGTCGCGCACATCCTCGCGGCCGGCGTCGGCATGCAGTTCGGTGAGCGAGACTGCGCAGCGGCGTGCCGCCGCCAGGTCGTTGTCGTCCACACCGTCCAGCGGTTCGCCCGATTCCAGCAGACGGATCAGGGGAGTGTCGTTATCGTCGCAGGCGGCGACGAGTGCCACCCTGCCCTTCGACGACACCTGCCATACGGGCATGAGCAGGCAACGCAGCACCGCCTGCGAATCGCGGATATCAGCGATGGCGGTGAGCAGGGCAAGCATGTCCTTGATTTCGGGTCGCATGAAGAAGCCGCGGCCACCGTGGACGCGATGGGGCACGCCGTGCGCATTCATTGCGGCGATGGCGGGCTGCATGTCGCTGTGGCGGCGGAAGAGCAGGGCCATACTCGACGGCCGCATCCCACCGTCCACCAGGCGGGCACACTCGCGGGCCACGGCATCGGCCTCGGAGACCTCGTCGACGGCATCCCAGATCTCTGCTGCACCGCCGGATTCCCTGTCGGCGACAAGCTCTTTGGGCAGGCGCGTGGCCGGATCGGCGGCACCGATGATCGCCGTTGCAGCTGCAACGATCTCCGGAGTGCTGCGGTAGTTGACCGTCAGTGTCACCCGCGCATGATCCGGATACGTCGTGGCGAATCTGTCGAGATTGGCGAGCGAGGCACCGCGAAACTTGTAGATGGCCTGGTCGTCGTCGGCGACGACAAGCACGTTGCGATGCCCCGCCACCAGCGTCTCGACGAGGTGCGCCTGGGCCACGTTGGTGTCCTGATACTCGTCCACCATCACGTGGGTGATGCGCTCACTGATGGCGTGTCGCGCCGCGCCGTGGAGGCGCAACAGTTCCTCGGCATGGAGGATGGTGTCCTCGTGGTCGAGCACTGCCAGCCGCCTGTAGCGGTCCTGCAGTGCTGCATACACGGCGGCACAGTCCACGTGTCTGTCGAGCAGGGCTGCCATGGTGTCGTCAGTGACACCGGGCCGCGCCTCCCTTGCCCAGTCGACATAGCGCTCGGGTGTGATCAATTCCTGCTTGGCGGTTGCCAGGAGCTTGAGCAGGTCGTAGATCTGGTCATGGGGACGCAGCGGATTCCACAACGTTCGCGGCTTGAGGTCGCTGAGGACGGCCTCCATGTGCAGCCAGCGCTCGGCGTCGTCGGCTATACGAAAGGCGGGGGAGATGCCGATGAGCCAGCCCCATTCGCGGAGTACGCGTCCGGAGAAGGAGTGGAATGTCGTCAGCGGCGAGTCGCCGGCGAAGGCGCCGCGCGCCGTCTCGACGCGCTCGCGCATCTCCTGTGCCGCCTTGTTGGTGTACGTCAACACCAGCAGTTCATCGGGTTGCGAGCCGCTCTCGAGCAGCGTCAGGAAACGCTCGACGATGACACGCGTCTTACCTGAGCCCGGCCCCGCGACCACCAGGCATGGACCCGTCGCGTGCGCCACGGCGGCACTCTGCTGCGGATCGAGAGGAACTGTCGGCATGGCGCTTGCAAGGGTGCCACGCCGAGGTTCGCAGCCGCAGCCGGTGTGTCACTGCGGTTTACCTGGGGTACAGTGATCGTCGTGAGGTTTCGCCGAGGCCGCTGCCAGCGCCGGTGGATGCACCGGTCTGCCGTGGGGGCATCAGTTTGAGACGTCTGATGATGCCGCTCCGCGCCATTGTCAGCAGTCCACTTTCTTCGCCACCAATGGGGGCGACGCGCGTCCCCGGTATGCCGAACGGGACGCCACCCTGGCGTTCCATAGGAGGTACTGCGTGTCCGTCTATGCTCACGTTTCTCCCACGGACGACGACGAACTCCGCGCTCTCCTCGCCATCCTTCCTGACAAGGTGGCAACTGCGTTCCGTCGCTGCGACGGCGCGCCCGAACTACTCCTCGAGATAGTTCTCGACCTGGGGCGGCAACCGGAGGCCCGCTTCGACGACAGGACGATCCTGCTCGGCGACGACGAGGTCACCAATGCCGATCTGATTCACCTGGTGTCGATGTGCGAAAGCTTTGGCGACGACAACCGCGCGGGCATCGCACGCACGTTGCATCGTATTTCGGTGATTCGCAATCGCAACGGCGATGTCGTCGGCGCCACATGCCGCGTCGGCCGCGCCGTCGAGGGCACCGCAGCCATCGTCCGCGACATTGTCGAGAGCGGCAAGTCGGTGCTCTTCCTGGGGCCTCCCGGCGTCGGCAAGACGACGATGCTACGCGAGTGCGCCCGCATCCTCTCCACGGAGATGGAACGACGCGTCGTCATCGTCGACACCTCCAATGAAATCGGCGGTTGTGGCGACATTCCGCACGTCGGCATCGGTCGCGCCCGGCGCATGCAGGTGGGCCGCACTGCCCGGCAGCACGCGGTGATGATCGAGGCTGTCGAGAATCACATGCCGCAGGTCATCGTCATCGACGAGATCGGCGTCGAGGCGGAAGCGCGCGCCGCCCGCACCATCGCCGAACGCGGCGTCCAGCTCATCGCCACCGCCCACGGCCGGGCCCTGGAGAATCTGGTCGCCAATCCCACGCTCAACGACCTCATCGGCGGCATCCAGCCGGTGACGCTCTCCGACGAGGAGGCGCGGCGCCGCGGCACCCAGAAGACGGTGCTGGAGCGCCGCGAGCGACCCACCTTTGATGTCGTCATCGAGGTGCGCAGCCGCACCGACGTCGTCGTCCACGCTCCCGCCGACGCTGCTGTCGACGCCCACCTGCGCGGTGCCGGTTCGGGCGAGCTGCGCTCACTGCGTGCCGACGGCACTCTGGCGACACAACTTGTCATCGCCGGTCAGAACGCGGGCCATGGCGAACTGCCCTCGCTCTCCGTCGTCGATGGCGACGCCGGCTCAGGCGCCGGGCAGCGCCAGCCGCGGCGGCCGCTGCGCAATCAGCGGATCGCCGTCTTCGGCTACGGCCTCAGCCGCCAGCACGTGGAGACGGCAGCGCATCGCGCCGGTCTTGCTGTACGCATCGTCGGCGACCACAAGGAAGCCGACCTGGTTCTCACCCTCAGACGCAACGCCCGCCGCTCGATCCAGGCGCTGGACGCCGCTGCCCACGACGGAGTGCCCATCGAGTACGCCCGGACTGGGTCGGTGTCAGCCATCGCCGACGCCTTCTCGGCGGCGCTGATGGTTCAGGAATTGGCGGGCCGGACCGCTTGATGGTGCAGTACGGCGCTGACGCGTTTGCGCGAATACGCGCGCGTAACGTGGAACGTGACCGATTTGTCCGCCATCTGTCCCTTCGCGAGGGATACTGTTCGGGCACATGTCTGGACCTCTGATCAATCGACTCCCTGCCGAAATCCATTCGTCGGCCCACCAGGTTCGCTATGAGAACTCTGTGGTGGGTGAGTTTGAACTCCGGATCTACAGGGGCACCAACGGCCCTGTGGTGATCCTGGAGGAGACATCAAGCTCGCCGATGCCCCTGGAATACGTGTCGGAGTACTCGGTCACGCGGTTCCTCGATCAGGTCCCCAACTCCACCGCCCGCTTCTTTGAACGCCACCTCCTCGCCAACCACGAAGTGTGGGTCGAGGTCGGATTCGAAGCCGGGGTTTTCTACCGCCGTCCGTGCCAGGCGAACGAGGTCATCGAGTCGATGTCCCATCCCGCCGGGAGCGAGTTCGACAGCGGTCAGAGCGCTCCCGGTAGAATCCAGGAACCTTTTGCCGCTCAGAGGCGGCGTTAAAAAGAGTTCCACCGCTACAGGCGGTCAAGGGAGGTGATTTCGAGCGTGTCGGAGGTTAAGGTCCGCGAGGGCGAAACCTTTGAGAGCGCACTGCGACGCTTCAACAAGAAGATCAAGCAGAACGGGATTCTCTCTGAGGTTCGCCGCCGCGAGTATTACGAGAAGCCGTCTGTTCGTCGCAAGCGCAAGCTCGTCGCCGCCAAGAAGCGCCGCGTCAAAGCGGGCTGATCAGGTAACGACAACGGGCCCGCTCCGGTGGGCCCGTTTCCTTTTATGTGAGCTATGCGTGTCT
Organism: bacterium; assembly: GCA_041691115.1. GTDB lineage: Bacteria > Chloroflexota > Dormibacteria > Aeolococcales > Aeolococcaceae > JBEPVH01. The sequence goes on from JBEPVH010000028.1 coordinate 5,323, forward strand.
CTCTGCTGCGCGATGACGTCTTGACGCCCCGTGCCCTTGCCGTCGTGCGCGGTGCGGGTCTGGGTGATCTGTTGCGCCGGTCGGGCACCACAGTCGGCGTGCCGGCGCGCCATGGCCTGGCGGTCAGGCTCACCGATGACGCCGCGCTGCGCGAGCTCAATCTGACGTTCGCCGCCACTGACCATGCCACCGATGTCCTCGCCTTTCCGGGGGATGGCGACCATGTCGGCGACATCGCCATCTCGGTTGAGCGCGCCATGGCGCAGCGCGAGGCGGCACCCGAGGCCGAACTGCGGCTCCTGGCCATCCACGGCTTGCTCCATTGCCTGGGCCACGACCATGCCGAACCCGAGCAGGCTCGGAAGATGACCGAGCTGACTCGCATCCTCCTTCCCGGCGAGGACATTCCCGACCTGGTGGCGCACTGATGCCGCAACTGGTCATCGGTCTCGGCAATCCCGGCGGTGAGTACGCCCACACGCGGCACAACGCCGGCTGGGCAGTCCTCGACGTCCTCGAGAAGCGCGGCAAGTTCGCCAAGGACAGGAAAGAGGGGCAGGCGCGGATCCGCGAGGGCTCCATCGAAGGCTTCGATTTCGTCCTGGCGCGGCCCCAGACCTTCATGAATCTCTCCGGCAAGGCTGGCTATCACCTCACCGAGAAGTTCTCGATCCTGCCCGCCGACGTCATCGTGATCCACGACGACATCGACCTTCGGCTCGGCTGGATCCGTCTCAAGCGTGGTGGCGGTGCCGGCGGCCAGAAGGGCGTGAAGTCGCTCGCCGACTCGTGGCGAACCCAGGACTTCATCCGCATCCGGGTCGGCGTCGGCAGGCCCGACGACAAGGACGATGTCGTTGACTACGTCCTCGACAGATTCCGTCCTGACGAGCGCGACGCCGCCACCGCCGCCATGGCCCGCGCCGCCGACGCCGTCGGCGCCATCGTGCGCCAGGGCCTCGACGCCGCCATGAATCTGTACAACCGGGCTCCGGAATGACATCTCTGCTCGACGCGGCCGGCGCAGCGCCCGGTCTCGACGCTGTTATGCGCCGTGGCAAGGGAGTGGTGTCAGGCGTTCCCATCGGAGCCACCGGCCTTCTCGTTGCCTGGCTGCAGCACGCCACCGGCAGAACGGTGCTGGTGCTCAGCGCAGAGCCGGAGTCCCTTTTCCATGACCTCGGCACCTGGGGCGGCGATGCGGCGCTGGGCCTGTTCCCGGCGGCCGACACGCCGCCCTTCGACAGGGTGCCCCCGTCGGATGAGGTGACCCGTCGCCGCCTCGGCTCGCTGCGCCTGCTGGCCGCGGGCCAACCCGCTGTCATCGTGGCCTCGCCTCAGGGCGTGGCCCGTCCCACGCTGCCGCCGGCATTGCTTCGAGACGGTGTCAGCGTCATTCGTCGCGGCGACAAGCACGACAGGGATGAACTGCTGCGCCGCCTTGTCGAACTGGGCCATCGCCGCGTGGTGGCGGTGTCGTCACCCGGCGACTTCGCAGTTCGCGGCGGCATCGTCGATGTCTTCGGCCTCGACAGGGCACGGCCGTGGCGAGCCGAATGGTTCGGCGACGAGGTGGAGGGCCTGCGCGCCTTCGACGTCGATACGCAGACGTCGGTCGCCAAGCTCGACGAGGTGACCATCGGTCCGGCCCGCGAGCTCGATCTGAGGCCCGAGAGCGTTGCGGCGGCTGCCGCCGTGGTCGCCGGGCTCGACATCGAGATCTGCCGTCCCGAGGTGCGCGACGCCTGGGAGCGCGACGTCGCCCACCTTGCCGAAGGCGCCTACGACGACGGAGTGGACCTCTTCTATCCCTACCTGGTCGCTGCACAGCGTTCACTGCTGACAGCCCATCTGCCCCAGGGAGCGCTGCTGGTGTGTGCCGGTGGCCGCGACAGGCTGATGCGCGCAGCTCAGCGCCACCTCGAGGAGGTGGAGAAGCTGTGTGAGCAGGAGGCGGAACGCGGGGAGTTGCCGGGTGGTGCTGTCTCTGGCCTTATCTCTGCGGCCGAACTCGAGACTATGCTCGACGGTCTTGACTGCATCGAGCTTGTTCGCGAGGCGGAATCGCCTGACGCCGACATCGCCTGGACGGGCGTCGATGCCTTCGCCGGCAAGTTCGAGGCGCTGGGCCCGTGGCTGAAAACCGTTCCCGGACGTGGCGGCTCGGTCGTTGTTGTCACCCGGCAGCAGCAGCGCGTCGAAGAACTGCTGCGCGAATCGCGCGTCGAACCGGTTGATTCGCCGGACTTCAGTGCGGCAACAGAGTTTGATGCCGGTGCCGTGGTTGTCGCCCAGGCCGATCTCGGGGCGGGCTTCCTCATTCCTCATGCGCAGATCGCCGTGGTCACCGACCACGAGGTGCTGGGCGTCACCAAGCGCCGTGGCTCGCCGCTGACACGTGGTGCCCGTTCGGCGCTATCAACGTCGGCGCGCGGTTCCAAACATGCAGCGTCGGGCCGCGCTGCCGCTCAGGCATTCGTTCTGCAGTTCCAGCCCGGTGACCTCGTCGTGCATCGCGACCACGGCATCGGCAGATTCGTCGAGATGCGCACCGTCAGTACGGACGACGGTGATGCCCACGAGTACATGACGCTGGAATATGCCGACAGCAACAAGCTGTATGTGCCCGTCGCCCACCTGGATCGCGTCGACAGGTATATCGGTGGCGCCGACTCCGCACCGACACTGTCGCGGCTGGGGACGGGTGAATGGGAGCGGACCAAGCGCCGCGTCAAGGAGCGCACCGAAGAGGTGGCGCGCGAACTCCTGCAGTTGTATTCGCGGCGCGAGATGTCGCCGGGGCACGCCTTCGAACCCGACGGTGCCTGGCAGCGCGACCTCGAGGAGTCCTTCGCCTTCGAGGAGACGCCGGATCAGGAGCTGGTGCTGGACGAGATCAAGCGCGACATGGAGGCTTCCAAGCCGATGGACCGCGTGGTCTGCGGCGACGTCGGCTTCGGCAAGACCGAGGTGGCGCTGCGCGCCGCCTTCAAGGCTGCTGCCGAAGGCAGGCAGGTGGCAGTGCTGGTACCGACGACTGTGCTCTCGCAGCAGCATTTCCTTACGTTCAGCGAGCGGCTGCGGCCCTTCCCGCTGACCATCGGCCAGCTATCGCGCTTCTGCACACCCGATGACATCCGGCGCACGCTCGAGGGGCTCAAAAACGGCAGCGTCGACATCGTCGTCGGCACCCATCGCTTGCTGCAGCGTGACGTCGTCTTCAAGAATCTCGGACTTGTCGTTGTTGACGAGGAGCAGCGCTTCGGCGTCCTTCAGAAGGAGCGGTTCAAGGAGTTGCGCGTCGGCGTCGACGTGCTGTCGCTGTCGGCCACCCCCATCCCGCGCACGCTGCACATGTCGCTGGCAGGTATCCGTGATCTCTCGGTCATTCAATCCCCGCCCGAGGAACGCCAGCCCATCAAGACATACGTCACAGCCCGCGAGCCCGGCCTCATCCGCGAGGTGGTTACCCGCGAGCTGTCGCGCTCGGGGCAGGTCTTCTACGTGCACAACCGCGTGCAGACGATCCAGAAGGAGGCCGACGACCTTCGCAAGCTCGTCCCCGAGGCGCGCATCGAGATCGGTCACGGACAGATGGACGAGGGCATGCTGGCATCGGTGATGCGCCGCTTCATCGACGGCGAGATCGATGTACTGGTGGCCACCACCATCATCGAGTCGGGGCTGGATATCCCCAACGCCAACACCATCATCATCAACGACGCCAATCGATTCGGTCTGGCGCAGCTGTATCAGTTGCGCGGCCGCGTCGGCCGCAGTGGCAATCGTGCCTATGCCTACATGCTGTATCCGCCACAGCGTTCGCTCACCGAGAAGGCTGACAAACGTCTTGAGGTGATCGCCGAGCTGCAGGACCTGGGCTCGGGTTTCAAGCTGGCTATGCGCGACCTCGAGATCCGCGGCGCCGGCAATCTTCTCGGCGAGGAACAGAGCGGTGAGATCGCGGCCGTCGGTCTTGAGTTGTACAACCATCTGCTGGGCCAGGCTGTCGGCGTGCTCCGGGGCAAGCCTGTCGTGGAATCGCCGGCGCAGGTGACGGTGTCCCTGCCCCTGGCGGCGTTCCTGCCACCTGCGTTCGTCGGTGACGAGCGGCTGCGCCTACGCTGCTATCAGGAGCTCGCCGCTTGCGTTGACGAGCGCCAGTTGGAGAAATGCGCCACCGGCCTTGCCGACAGGTTCGGCACATTGCCGGTGGCGGCGCAGGGCCTTGTCTACTCGCTGCGTGTGCGCCTGCTGGCGGCCGCCTGCGGCGCCGCCTCGGTGGAGCAGCAGGGCGTTGGCGTCATCATCCAGTTGTCGCCGGGACACGGCCTCGACCTGGAGGCGGTGGCTCGCCAGTTCCGGCAATGGTTGACATCATCTCCGACGCGCCTGCATCTGAATGAACCCAAGGGCAGGCCGCTGGCGGGCACTGAGTGGCAGGAGGTGCTCACCGCATCACTGCGTGAACTGGGTCGCCTGGTGCGCACGAGGCCTCGCTCCGAGGCCACGGTGTAGCGTCGGGCAATGCGCGAAGAGGTCTACGACGAACTGCGCCGCGTGACAGATGTCATCGAGCGGCTCCGCGCGCCCGGTGGCTGTCCCTGGGATCGTGAACAGACGCATGAGAGTCTGGCGCCGTTCCTCCTCGAGGAGACATACGAGGCGCTGGAGGCCATCGAGTCGCATCCCGCATCTCTCAAGGAAGAACTCGGTGACCTGTTGCTGCAGGTGCTGATGC
>JBEPVH010000029.1:0-9920 GCA_041691115.1 bacterium
CAAGTAACGGGATCTCTTGCGTAATGACCCCACTGGTTCCCGGCAGGCACAGGAAGTAGGCATTTAGGGTTCGTCGCGGTGAGGGTGGCAGCGTCGCCAGGCTTGCCAATGTTCACTAGGACGACGGCGACACCAACGGCCGCGACGCACAACATTGCGCGGCGCCGTGCCCGAGACCTGAACTCTAGCCGGCCCTTACCCCCACGTCCTTTACGAGTCACGTTGTGCCTCCGAAAACTCGACATGCACATAGGCGCGTGCAAGCGCGATACACAAAGAAACGGAGGATTCGCCGGGTTTACCCGGGTCGATCCACATAGAAAAAGGGATCGCGTCACCTGATGTGTGGCGCGGTCCCTTTCGCTACGAGAGTGCTCCGCACACGAGCAAATGTCAACGGGTTGACAAGGGCGCGTAGAGCTTTCAGGCGCTGTCGATGCTCGGAGCCGCTGATGCCGCCTTCACGGTACGAGATCGAAAGACGCTATGTGCATCGGTCGCACAACACTGAAGTCGCGGTGGTCCAAGGTCGCGATCGTGCGCAACCCAAGCCGCTCCGCGATCGCGATCACTGACGCATCTACTGTCCCCAACTTCAAGTCCGCGTACTGTTCGACGAGGTCGACAGCGCGACGCATGTCGCGTGCTGTGACGTGCTCAACGGCTAGCTCTGCTGGGAATGAGCGCAAGAAAGCCGCTTCCGCCCCGGTCCCAAGAATTGCTCCCAAAAGGTATGCGGTCTCTCCGACGACAAGGTCGGGGACCACAAGTGGCAATGAGGTACCGGCGAAGTAGGTGACGCAGCGCTCATGGTGGCGGTCAGACCTATTGGCGTAGGCCAGCAATGGACCGGTGTCGACGAGGATCACTGCTCGGGCAGGTTGTCAGCGAGGTAATGCTCAGCATTTTCGGCGAGATCGACGGGTCCGTCCCCAACCGCCAGAAACGACAACGGCGACCGCCGGTAAGGTCGCTCATCCAGTTCGCGCAGCGCGTCAACGACAGCTGGCCGGTCGATGAAAACGTAATACCGACGCGAACCGCCACGCGTTGCCTCACCCTCGGGCTTAAGGATGCCGAGCGTGACGAGGCGTTTGAGATTGGGGATCGAAGTCGGCATGCCGGGAGTTGCTGCCATCTCCTGCCGGACCCAGGCACCAGCGAATGGCTCACCCACCCGCTCGGCGCAGGCGACCGCCGCCCTTAGAACGGGGAGCCATCGGCCATCGTTGGCGGCGATATCGGCCACGGCCATACGCACGGCGGGGGTAGAGATGCCCATAGGGGTCATCGTAGCCCCCAGGGGGTGAAAGTCAATGGCCAGTCAAGCGGCCACGATGCGCGAGGTCGCCAGCTAATACGACCGGTCAAGACGTCAGTGATCGGAGGCGCCGATACCGGCCTGGAGGAGGCGGATGATCACCCCGAGTTGACCGGATGCAAGGAGTCCGGGTGCGAGAGGGCCTGACGTGTTCTCGCCGACTCGCGGGAGCGTGCCGAGGGCTGCCCGAACTTCTGGGGTCATGCGGGCAAGTTGCCACCGGATCTCGTTGTCGGCGACCTCCGGCCGGTCGGAAGCCGCAAGGCTTGCACCTAAGACGGCGTATGCGGCGGCACCGAGAGCGTGCGCACCCATGTGACAGACACCGACCGCCTGCCCGGCGGCGCGTGCAGCAGCCGCAGCAGCAGGAACCTTCACCTCGCCGGCGGGCACACCTCCGATAAAACGACGGCGAATCTCGTCCGCGGTGTTGAGCTCTCCACGCGCGAACGCTCGCGCGCGGGCGATCGCGGCGCGCGGGCGACTGTCATTCGGTGCCTCTGCCTCAAACAACACTAAGACCCGCTCTGCACAATCGGCAGCCCATGACGCGACAAGGCGTCGGTCCGCTTCGCTGAGAGTCTGCGGTGATCTCACCGTCCGGCGCTACACGCTGCTAACACGGTTGCTCGTACTACAGAGAACCGCCGATTCCCTTGCCAATATCGCGGCCGGGCCAGTACGCGTTTGGCGGCGCGGCGATCGCAGGCGCTGACCCGAACCTATGAACACCGCCGAAACCGTCGATCGTGTAGCCGCCACCGCCGTCAGGAGTGGTGACGATGCCACGGGCAATGTCCCACCCGAAGTACGGCAAGCCCGCAAGCGCCGGGGCTCCCCCAAAGGGGTGCAGGCCTCCGAATCCATCCAAGATGTAACCCTTGCCAGCCTCACTGACGGCGATCCCGCGAGCGATGCGCCAGCCAGGCCAGATCGCAGGTGTCGCGTTGGCGATGGGAGCGCCGGTGCTGAAGCCGTGCGCTGCGCCGAACGCGTTGAGGACGTATCCCGAAACGACACCCGACGCGCATGGGTTGAAGGCAAAAGCGCGTGCAATGTCTTGACCGGATGTATATGAGCCGGCGTTCAGGTTCACATGCGGGGCCGCACCAAAGTCATGAACCCCGCCGAAGCCGTCTAAGAAGTAACCGCTCCTGCCCGTGGGATCGCACGGGTTGATTGCGACAGCCCGGGCGATATCCCATCCTGGCCATGCTGCGGGCACCGCAGGTACGACATGAGCTGCGCCCCACGGGTGCACGCCTCCCCACCCGTCAAGCGTGTAGCCGCCGGCGCCGGAGGGCATGACCGCGATGCCTCGAGCGATGCTCCACCCGGGCCAGTACGGGGCGAAGCTCGTCGTAACCGGCGGGGTACCAAATGCGTGTATGCCACCGAACCCATCGAGGGTCGCCGCGTGAAACGGCGTCGGTGTGACGAACTGGCCGAATACGACCGAGGTACTCGGTTTGTAGCTGCTGTCTCCCGAGTACGCGGCCGTGATCCCGTGCAGCCCACCGGCGAGCAATGCCGTTGTGTACGTCGCGCTGTGGCCGGAGACTGGCGAGCTGCCGAGGACGGTAATACCGTCGTTGAACACCACGCTGCCCGTGAGCGATACTGCGCCGCTGATGTTTGCCGTGAACGTGATGCTCTGGCCCGTTGATGCCGGGTTGAGTGATGACGTAACGACGATGGACGTCGGAAATCCGTTGAAGGCACTTGCCGGCCCGACGGTCGAACTGGTGCCGAACGCCGTGGAGACCTGAACGTGGACCGGGCCGGATGGCATCGATGGAGTAGCGAAGGTAATCGCCGTTGGCGTCACCGATGACGGCGACACTGGCGCACCCGCCCAACTGATTGTCGATCCGCCGTTGACAAAGCCACCGCCAGAAATCGTCACCGGTGTTCCGCCACCTTGCGGACCCTGGTCTGGCGACACGCTGGTGACGACGGGCACCGGCGGGTTGCCGCGGAACACGTGCCCACCGTTATCTGCGACTAGACAAGTGACCGGTGATGGGCAGGTGACGGCGCCAAGCCTCTTGCCTGGGTCCACCGCCGTCGCGACCCATGCTGCCGGAGGGCCGAGCGGCAGGTTGGTGGAGACGATGTTGCCGCCAGTGGTGTCCGCCACAAGGCAGAGCGTCGGTGTTGGACAGGTGACCCTTGGAGCGGGTCCGGCCGGTATTGTGGATGTGATAACCCAAGTGCCCGCCGTGGTCGGATCGGTCGTTGACCACAGAGTGTTTTGGCCGTCAACCGCAATACAGAGGGTTGGCGAAGGGCAGCTCGCGGCGTAAGCGTAATCGGGGCCCCCGCCCCATCCTGCGGGCAAGGGCAGACCGTTCTGAGTCAGGACCCATGTTCCGACCCCGCCCGCGGGGTTCGTCGATGTGTAAACGAGCCCGTTATGCGTGGCTGCAATGCAGAGGACCGATGACGCACACGTCAGGGCCATCACCACGTTCGGGTCAATGGCATCGACGTGCCACGACGCAGGATTGGTCGGGTCGGAGGACGCGGCCACGCCGGTGTTTGACCGCGCGACGCACAACGTGACCGAGGGACAAGTGATGTCATTAGCAAGCGCCCCACCGGGAAGCGTGAACTGCGCCCATGCCGACGGCGATCCTGCGGGTGTTGCCGTCCACATGATCCGGCCATCATCGACGGACACCAGACACAGCGTCGCCGAAGGGCATGCCTCGCCGATGATGTTGGAGCCGACCGTCAGGGGCAGGGTCAGCGGACGCTGGGTCCAGGACGAGCTCGCGCCCAGCGGCGTAGCGGTTGCAACCAATTGCCTCCCCTGTTGCGCGGGGTCGTGGCTCATACCTGAGCACACAGTCGTCGTCGGGCATACCAAGGTATCGATCACACTCCCCCGCGGACTTACGAACGCCCGGATCCACGACGACGGAGTTCCAACCGGATCCGTGTTGACGTAGACGTCGTCGTACCGCCCGGTGACGAGGCACAGCGTGCTAGCAGGCGCGCAGGTGACTGCGCCAAGGAGGTTGGCGTCGTTGGGATGAGTCGCGTTCCAACCAACCGCAGTATTGGTGGGGTCTGAGGACGTCAGCACCGCACCAGTGGCATCGACCCCCACGCACAATGTGGTGGAAGCACATGCCAGGGCCGTAATCGGCTGGCTCCCGTTGACGTCTGTCACCGTCCACGATCCAGCCCCTGCCGTGGGGTCTGCGGACTCGGCGAGGTTGCCGCTTGTATCGGCAGCGAGACACTTCGTTGTACCGGGAATACAAGTGATGCTCGCGAACGCTGATACTCCGGCCACGCCGTACAGAGTCCACACGCCCCCTGCAGGGTTAGTCGAATAGAACACGTTGCCGGCGTTGTTGACACCTACACAGAGCGCGGTGAACGGGCAAGCAATTCCAGTAGCCGAATGCGGATAGTCGACGTTGCCTCCTGACCACGTGGGTGTGCCCGAGGGCAAATCAGTCGACACCGACACTGAGGCGCCGCCGACAACGACGCACAGCGACGCCGACGCACATGCGTTGTACTGAATCCCGGTGATGCCCGAATTGATCCACGTCCCGCCGTTCGGATTGACGCTGTACCGCGAGTTGGCGCCGTCGAAGCAGAAGGTCGCGTCCAAACAGGTGATCGTTCCGATGCCCTGCGGTGACCCGGGAGCGACCACCCATGCCGCATCGCCACCAACGGGATTCGTCGAAATCGCGACACCCGTTGACGTGGCGCTCATCGCACAAAACGATGTCGTTGGGCACGACACTACGGGCGTCTTCGTAGAGACCGCCGGGACAACATCAGGACTCGTCTCATGCGTTGGCTGATCCCACACGATGGCAGGGCCGGGGGATGAGGTACGGGGCGCCACAACTGCAGTCGCGCCCGCCATGTCAGCTCGCGCTGATGCCGGGACCGGAGTAGCAGCGATCGTCAGGGCGGCAGCAATGGCGGCTGTACGCCTAACCCAATGACCGAACTGCTTGTCCACCTGACCTCCTGCTCGTCTCGGCTTGGATTGTGTCACCAACCAGGTGCCGATCCGATGAACACCACGCTACGGGGTACCGAGCCGAGTCAGCGGATCGAACGCCGGGCGCCAATCCAGGGCACCTATGCGTCGCCGCCCTATCCCAGAGCTTCCAAGGCCGTCGCGGCGTCCATGAGCATGCAGGTGAAGCTGGGGACGTCACGAACGGTGTGTGTGCTTGCTTCGGTTTCCCGCATCTCGTGGACGAGGTCGAGGAAGTCGGCGACGGAGTCGGATTCGAAGGCGACAACGAACTCCTGGTCGTCGAGACCGAAGGAGTAGGTGGTATTGATCTTCACCGACGGGTACTTATGCCCCATCTCGATGTGGCTGGTCATCTGACGCTGCCTCTCCTCGGCGGGGAGGCGGTACCAGGCCCGTGTCTTCACGAAGGGATACACGAAGAGGTACTTGCGGTTGGTGGGAGCGATGACCAGGCGATTGCTTCTCCCCTCCTGGTTCTCGTGCACATGCTTCTCGACGTACATCGAGCGCTTGGTCATCGAGAAGTAGTGGTACGGCGAGGTGAGGTAACCACCGATGCCCAGACGGTTCTTGCGGGCATCGAATTCGTGGAAGAGCGAGGGGTCATCGCCAACGAGCCAGACCATGAGGTCGGCATCGCCGCGAGTACCCACCAAGGAATACGTCTTGAGGATGACGCCGTCACGCTCACCGATCTCGTTGAGGAGTTCTGCGAATTCGGCCTTGTGAGCCGCTCTGGTCTTCTCGTCGAGGCGGCGCCAGGCCGGGTCGATCGCGAAGAAGGCGAACTTGACGAACTGGCGAGCGGTGGGGGTGCGGTCAGTGGCGTCGCGGATTGTGGCGACGACGGGTGTCTGGGTCATCGCGTCGATCGTATTGGGTCAGGGGGTTCGCCTGCGGCCAGGTCAGGTCGCTCCGAGAGCCGCGATGTCCACGGCTCCTGCAGGGGCGGCGATGGTGACCGGGGCGTCGTAGTCGGTGAAGTCGATGGTGCCTGTGTAGTCGCCGGACGTCTGGGCAATCCGCAGTACCCGGGGCTTCCCGTCTACGGCGACGTAGAGGGTGGCACCGGGGGTGATCAGGGCCTGAGCCTGGGCACCGTTGATGGTGATGGTCTCCCCCGTCCGGGCGCTGGCACCCTTGCCGACAAGCCCATCAGCGATGGCAAGCGGTCCGAACCCGGCTGCGGGGTCGTCGTGGCCCGGCGGGACGATGCCGTAGTGGTCACCGATCTTGGCTGTGTAGTTGGGGTTGGTGGCGTTCCAGTAGTCGGGTCCTTTGACGTAGATCCTGCGATCAACCACCACAAGAGAGAGGTGCTTGGCGTCGGACGAGAAGTCGCCCTTCTCAGCGGTGTGCGCCAGGTCCCACACGATATCGACCTTGATGTTGTTGGAACCGGTGAGGTTGGCGACCATGTGAACTGTGTCGGCGTTCTGCAGGCCAGAGACGGCGGCGTCGTATGCCGACGGAGGAGCGGCGCTACTGCCAACGCGGACGGTGGACCCGCACGCCGACAACGCGATGACGAGCACGGACGCGAAACCGAGGGTTCGTCCGACGCGACCGTGCATGCGCTCTCCTGGCGGGCGTAGCCGCGCCACGCAGGCATGCATTGTCACCGCAATCCCGCGCCCGTGGCGCGGCTACCGGGGCGTCAGCCCATGCGGACGATGCTGTCCGGAACGACGCGGACGATCACGCGCTGCTCGGTGCTCTTGCGGAAGGGGTAGCTGTCCTTGCCGAGGTACTTCTTCGCCATCTTGTCGATATGCGCGTCGGCGCCCTCGTCGATGAGCGTCGCGGTGCCCTTGAGGACGACGGTGCTGTAGTCGTTCTCTGGATCGGAGACCGACACTGCCACCTGGTGGGTGCGTTCGATGTTCTGGTGCTTCACACGCCCCTTGGCGGTGTTGAAGATCACAGCCTCGCCGTCGGTGTCGACCCATACGGGTGTCACCTGGGGGCTGCCGTCGAGGTTGACGGTGGCGATGTGCGCGAGCACGGGTTTGTTGAGCAGGTCAACCTGATCCTGGGTGAGCTTGGCATTCATACGAATATTCCTAACGTCCTTGGTTCAGGTTGATCCTGCTCCTATGGCCCGGAAGTGTGCTCCGGACCTATTCGGACTTGGCGTCTTCCTGCTTCTCAGGATCGCCGGCCTTCTCGCTCTCGGCGGGCGTGTCGACGGTTGCTCCGCCCTTATTCTCGTCGTCCTGCTGCTCGGTCATGTCGGCACTCCTGAAATACGAAGACCCCGGCGCGGCGGGGGATGCCTGCTCAGAATGTGCGTGGCGTACCGAAACGGTCAAATCCGATCCAAGACTCAAGAAGGGCCCCGCGGCATTGTGCCGCGGGGCCCGTGACCAGCCTTAGTTAGGTGCTCAGCAAGGGGTCTTGAAGTCGATCTCTTCGGTGCACGTGCTTCCGGAGCCGTTGAACGTGATGTCGTTCACGAGAAGCTTGCTACCGCTGCGCACGATGGTGAGCGTGAACACATTGGTCTCGCCGGAATCCCACGAAGCACGAGCGACCACGGTACCGCCGGTGGCCGTCACCGTTGTGGCGAACGTGATGTGCTGCTTGCCCATCTGGCAGACGCAGAGCGTGTTGAATCCTGCAGGACTGTGGGCCCCACGCCATGCCTCAATGGCAAGGAGGCGCTGGGTCAGGGACGCCGTGAACGGGCACTTAGAGTAGTGGCCATCGAATCCGCACTGGCCCACGAAGGGCGTGCCGCTGTTGCTGTCCTGCCAGTACGTCTCCTTGGCCACGGCGAGGATTTCGGCGGCAGTCGCCGGCAACGGGGTGGGGACAGGCGTTGCCACGGGAGTCGGTACCGGGGTGGGCACCGCCGTGGGCGTGGGGGCGGGTGTGGCTACGGCGGTGGCCGTCGGAGTTGCCGCGGGGATGGGCGCCGCGACGGGCCTGTTGTGGGCCGCGACGGCGACAACGGCAATGGATGCGGCGGCCACCACGAGGGTCCCTCCGCCCAGCCAGACGGACAGGATTCGACGGGGTCGCTTGACGAATGGTGCAGACACAGCACGGTCCTCCAGGCCGGTGGGAACCGGCTCTTCTGCAACCTGCGCGAAATAGGAGCGCAGGTCGTTGTCGATATCGGGGTGCTGGTCCCGGGGGTTGCTATTCATCTCTCAGTGCCTCGCGCAGGGTTGCCAGAGCTCGGCCGAGGTGGCTCGCGGCGGTGCCACGGCGGCACCCCATGAGGTCTGCGGCTTCGTCCACGGTGTAGCCGTGGTGGTATGTCAGTGCAATGACCGCGCGCTGCTGTGGCGACAGGCGCCGGTACGCGGAGTCGAGGTCGAGCATCCGCTGCCCGGGCATCTCGCCCCGCGCCGGAGTGGTCCGCTCATCCAGTTCGGAGTGGCGCCAGCGGGTTACCAGGTTCTCGCGGCGGCGCAGGCAGTGATTCACGCAGATCTTGGTGAGCCAGCCAGAGATTGCCTTCTCGTCGCGAATGGTGTCCCAGCGCTGCCAGGCCTTGACCATGGTCTCCTGGACAGCGTCATCCGCCTCGCCGCGATCCCGGAGGATCGAATAGGCGATGGCGTAGAGGCGGCGGACCTGGGGCCGAACCGCAGCCGAGAACTCACCCTCGAGGGAGCGGTCCAGGGGCTTGTCGCTCTGCGGCATCGCCACGGATGGGGTCATACCAGTTCAGATACGGCCCAGGCCCGTCTGTATTACACGAGCCGCGAAATTGGGTCCCTAGAGCTAGCGCAGGTAGATAACGCCCTTGCGGACCGACACCTTCTTGCGTCCGAGAGGGAAGACCTTGGTCAACAGCATGTTGGCTGTGCCCAGACCGGGGATCCTGGCGAAGATTCCCTGAGGTCCTCTGACCATCTGGCCGCTCCTGGTGTCGTACCTGGCGCCATGCCAGGGGCAGACGAGGCAGCCGTTCTTGTCCAGACTTCCATCCGCCAAGTCTGCGCGGAGGTGGCGGCAGTGACGGGTGACGGCGAAGTACTTTCCGTTGTTATTGCCGACGGCATAGCCGCCCACGCCGATGATCTTTCCGGGGGGCAGCTCGTCGACAGAACAGACTCGGGTATCAGGCACGAGCAGAGGGTAGCCGCCCGGGACGCGATGCGCCGGGGCCGTCAACTCAAGCCGCGGTCCGCAGCTGCGATCTCGGTGATACGGAGCTCGAACGCCTCGACGCCACCGACCTCCATGAGCATCGTCCAGATCGCCATGGCAATGCTGTCGGGGCCGGAAGAACCGACCACGACCCGGCTGCCACGGCCTGCGGGTTCGGCCCGCATGCCCAAGACCTCGGGGCCATCCTCAGCTTTGTCGGCGAAGTGGATCTGCACCTCGTTGCCGGCGCGCACGACGTGAACCCTGTTGAATCGTTCTTTGGCCCACGTCTGGATGGCAGCTGCAGCCTCACTGGGTGCCACCGACAGCATCGGGCCCGTGCCGGCCTCATCCCACTGAAGTGCGGCTGCCGCGGGCGCCGGCGGCATCGGCCGTGCCTCGACCAGGCCGAACTCGGCCAGTTGGTCATGAAGGCCCTGGGCGCACCTTACGCCGCCGGACGGCGCGGCAGCCACT
>JBEPVH010000030.1:0-9834 GCA_041691115.1 bacterium
CAGCCACATTGGCCGCCTGCTCCTGAAGAGCGGCGTCCATAGCTGATAAATCCATCGCCTTCAGGTTAGATGGCCCTGGCGGACAAATGACGGACGTCCTGACGGGTTCTCGGGCGTGGATCTGGCCATCGCGGCCTTCATTCATCCCTGGCCCGTTCCGACGCGCCCGCGGGGCGAATGACGCGATTGTCCGTGACATGTCCGCGGCACTCACCTACGTTGACCTGCTCGACGACGGGACGGCAACCATGTATATTCGCGGTCGCCAACTACACTTTTGCGATGTAGCTGAGAAAGCGACTGGACCGAGGGAACGCGTTGGACGACCAAGTAAAATTTCCCGACGGGTTTGATGAGCCGGACCCGATTGCGTTCGGCCTCGCCGCCCCGCAATTGCTCGTCTGCGCCGCCATGGTTGCGTTTGCATACCTCGTGTCGCGGCTGTCGCTCACGGGATACGTGATCTGGCCGGCTGTGGTCGTGATCCTCGGTTTAGGCGCCGTCATGGGCTGGGTGCGCGTCGCCGGCCGTCCCGCGCTGGCGTGGGCGGGGACGGGGCTTGGGTACGCAACGCGCCCGCGTTCATTCGAGGTTTTGGCCATGAGCCGTTCGGGTGACGGCGACCAGCCGGCGCAACCATGGGAGCAGTGGCTGGCTCCGCCATCCGAGGCTGAGGAGGCCACGCAGATTGCGCCCCCTGCTCTTGTGATGGCCCCGCCACTCGCGTCCGCTGAGTCCGTCGATGAATCCGATGACGAGGAGCCACAGCGTGGTGTGATCGTGCCTCTGACCCGGGGCTTTGATGAAGGCTTCCACGACTCGGAAGATGAACTGGGCGACTTTCCCGTGGAGCCTGCCGATCCTCCCGCTCATGGCCCCACGTCAGTGTTTGTGGGCGCCACTCGGCGCGTCATGTTCTTCGGACTCAACGGGGGAACCGGCCGCACCACCCTGGCGACCGAAGTAGCAGGCCTCCTTGCTGCGCGCGGCCGGCACAGTCGAGACGGCGTGTCGTCGGAGCCCTTGAAGGTTGCGCTGCTCGACCTCGACCTGCGCAGCGCAACCGTCGCGGTACGCCTCGGCCTCACCCATCCGACGGTCTGGGACTTGGTGATGGGAGGTGACAACGCAGTTGATGATCTCGACAAGTATCTGGTGACACATCGCAGTGGATTGCGCGCCCTGCTTGGTCCGCCCAAACCACTGCCCCAAGCGGGACCCGTCACTACGGCGCAGCTCGCCGCCGTTCTTCACCGCCTAGAAAGTGATGGCGTCCACTTCATCTTCATCGATGCCGGCAATGACCTCGGGCCGGTTACCACCTGGGCGCTCGGCGTGGCGCACGACATCTTCGTCGTCATCACGCCGACAGCATCGGGTGTTCAGGACGCATACCGCACAACCGAAGCGCTTCGTCGCATGGGGATGCGCAACAAGTTGAGCTACGTCGTGAACCGCGCCGGCGGTCAGGTCGACGTGCGTGAAGTGATGAGCGATCTCAACGGAAGGTTGGTCGCGACGATTCCGCAGGATTCCGCCTTCGAAGAAGCAGAGAACTCCCACCGGCTAGCCGCGCTGGCGAGCGGGCCGGCGGCTGACGCAATCGCGCATCTCGCGGCACACCTCTATCCACCCCTTCAGGCAGTCGCACCGAAGCGTCGGCTCTCCGCAATGTGGAAGCGTCGTGTCGGCTGAGGGCGGTCTTCTCGACGAGCGGGTTCTCCGCCAGGTACGGGCACGCCTATCGCTCGAACTCGACCCGTCCGTCGCCAATCCATTCAGTGCCGATCCCGGTCGCGCGGCACTCATCCGTGAAGCCATCCGCGACGCCCTGAGCGATATCGCAGGCGGCGATCCGGGCATTGTCCGGCGGGCCGACGATGTGTACGACGAACTCGTTGGACTTGGGCCTCTTCAACCTCTGATGGATGATCCGCAAACAACGGATATCCTCGTCAACAGCTACGACGAGATTTTCGTCGAGCGAGAAGGTCAGCTTCAGCGCACGGACGTCAGATTCCGCGATGAGGCGCATCTCGAGCAGGTGATCGGAAAGATCGTCGCTCTTGTAGGCAGGGAGATCTCCGTCGACAAACCGATCGTCGACGCACGGATGGTCGATGGGAGCCGCGCCAACGCGGTGCTTGCCCCGGTGGGCGGGCCCTCGCTCTGTATAAGAAAGTTCAACCGTCTGAGATTGGGCCTCACGCCAGCCAGTGATGGCACGCCGACGTGGGCAGATGCCGGCGGCATGAGCGAGAACATGGCGGCCTACCTTGATGCTGTTGCGCGTGCCCGCGGAACAGTGCTCGTCGCCGGCGCAACGGGGTCAGGCAAGAGCACGTTGTTGCGTTCCATTGTCAACGCGTTTCCGGCCCACGAGCGCGTGATCACCATTGAAGACACATCCGAGCTCGAGCTGACGAATCCACACTGGGTGCGGCTCGAGTGCGTTCATAACCACGAACTTTCGGGCGGTGATACCTCGGCACGCCGACTCGATGTCGCCGATCTCGTGCAGAACGCGCTGCGTATGCGACCGGACAGGTTGATCATTGGCGAGATCCGCAACAGTCGTGAGGCCTACCACACGCTCGAGGCCCTGAACACCGGCCACGATGGCAGCGCAACGACGATCCATGCGAGTAGCGCGGCCGATGCCCTGGCGCGCCTCGAGTTGCTGGTGGGGCGTAGCTTCAGCCACCTGCCGCCCGAAGAGATTCGCGGCTATATCGCGCGAGTCTTCGATGTCGTGGTTTTCATCAGCCGTCTCACAACGGGACGTCGCTGCCTCATGGAGATCGTCGAACTCGCCGGCCCGGCCGCTGGCGGGGGCTATGACCTGAGAACCGTATTCCGTACAGACGTGCACCACTCCGACGGAACGATGACGCCTGAGTTCGTATCGGACGGCGAATATCGACCGGGCGATCGCATGGCGCGCAAGTTTGCTCTCGGAGGCATCTCGTGGACGCCGTAGCGGCGCTGATCGCTGCCGGCGCCATCCTCCTGGGCGCATTGGCGCTCGCCCCAGCAGGTTCAAAACTGTCGACGACGGCCTCCTGGTTCGACCGCCTCGTCGCGCATCACGAGCGTCGTCTGCGCGCGGCCCGGCTCACCGTTGATGCTCGCCGCTTCGCTGCGGTTTCGATCTTCGCGCCTCCGTGTCTTGCCCTAGCCGGCTTGATCATTGGATCGCCGGTGGTCGCGATCGGCGGACTTCTTGGCGGCTTCTTCATGCCGCGTCTCTACCTCGACTCGTTGGTGCGCGGGCAGCAGCGACGCACTGAGGCGGAAGCGCCGAGGCTGCTTCAGGTGATCCTGGCGTCACTGGCCGCAGGGCGCACTTATCTTGAAGCCCTCGAGGAGGCGCGTGGACGCATTCACGATCGCTGGCTGCGGAGTGATTTGGACCACATCGTCCGGCAGTTTCACCTCGACATTCCATTGGAAACGTCTGTCACCGAGGTGCGGCTTTTGGCTGCCGGCCGTAACCTGGGTTTGATCTGGGACAACCTGGCCATCTGCATTGGCAATCGGATACCCGCCGGTAAGGCCAAGGGCCTTTTTGCCGAGCTATCCACGACTGTCCAGTTCAACGTCCAGGTGCAGCAGGAGGTAAAGGCACGGACATCGGGTCAGCGTGCCCAGATCTGGCTACTGGCCGCAATCGTCCCCGGTCTTTTCTTCTATCTCAGGCTCATCAACCCTGAATTCTTTGCAGTACTGGACGAGACGACCGTTGGACGGCTCGTTCTCTTCCCCGCTGCTGTCGCGCTCGAGATCTTGGGCCTTGTCCTGTCCGTCCGCGTCGCGCGAGTGGATGCCTGACGTGCTGGCCGCCATCTGCGCCGCCGTCTCCGTTCTGCTCGCTGTGAGCGCCGCCCGCGCGCCGCGCTCTCAACTCGCGATCGACGTGGCACGTCGTAGCACCATGGACAGTCAGGAAGCGGAGACTGCCGCTGAGGCGGCGATGCCCCTGTGGATGCGCTTCGTAAGGCCGCTGGTCATCGGCGTTGCCTCTCGTGTCCGAGGCAAGTGGGCGGGCCTGTCAGAGGAGGATATCCGGCGCGCCGGAATTGACCCAGCCCGGCTCCGGCCCGACGAGGTGATGGCACTCAAGGTAATCGCTGCCGGGGTATGTGCTACAGCGATGCTGGCAGTGGGCACACTGGTCCCAGGAATTCTCACGTTGCTTCCCGCCGTCACGTTTGCCGGCTACATCGCGCCGTCGGTAGTGATCAGGCGCCGGCGTCAAGCGCGCCGAGCTCAGCTATTGCGCGAGTTGCCGGACTTCGTGGGTTTGCTCAAGGCATTCGTCACCGCCGGAATCACCATGGAACAGGCACTTCATCTGATTTCCGCACAGCAGGCGAAAGCCGCCACTCACAATTTGCTTGCCGCTGAGATTCGAGCGGCGCTCAGTGAATACGGTCTTGGCCTCTCCATTGATCAGGCGCTTCAGGCGATGGCTGAGCGCGTTGGCTTAGAAGAGTTGGAGATGCTCGCGTCCGCGCTCGCCCAAGGCAAACGTCAGGGCGCTGCGATGGAGCGCATCCTTCGTGACCAGGAGGCGGTGATCCGACTTGGCCAGCGCAACCGCGCAACAGCCGAGGCGTCGCGGGTGGGAACGCGGCTTGTTGGAATTCTTGTTCTCGTGTATTTGCCGGAATTCATGGTGCTCATCATGGTTCCGCTGTTTTACGGCATCTTTCTGAGGGCGTTCAGTTGATTGCCGATCGACGCTACCGTGCCGGCTTGGCACTGCTCATGCTTTCGTCGGTGGCCCTGATGTTCGCCGCTGTCGTGGCCATGGTGCTTGCTGCCACCACTGTATTGCTTCCCGATGACGCCGACTATCTGGGATTGGACACCGCACAACTCTGCGCCATCAACAGCTGCCGGATTCTGCACTTCCTGAGCCACGACCGCGTGGCATTTGGCAGTGGAATCGCCGCCGTTGCGATCCTCTACTCATGGTTGGTTGCGGCGCCGCTACGGGCCGGGCACCCTTGGGCCTGGTGGACCATGGTTGCTTCGGCGGTCGTGGGCTTTGGCAGCTTCTTGACGTTTGCCATCTATGGATATCTTGACGTCTGGCACGGCGTAACCAGCGTGATACTCCTGATTGTTTTTAGCATCGGCCTGTGGCTCACATTTCATGGGTTGCAGCGGCCGCGGGATCTGTCGTGGTTGCGGCGACCACCGGAGAGTGCACCGCTTCGCAGTGCTTTTGGAATGGGCCGGGCCCTGTTGCTCGTGGGTTCTCTGGGGGGGATAGCAACTGGTTTCTCGATCCTCCTTATTGGCCTGACCATTGTCTTCGTTCCTCAGGACATCACCTTCTTTCAGCAGTCCGCCGCAGGCATTCGCTCCGTAAACCCACGTCTGGTACCACTCATCGTCCACGATCGTGTTGAGTTTGGTGCTGGCACGGCAGCAGCAGGAATGATTGCCGGTGCGGCAATTTGGAAGGGTTTGAGCAACAGTGGCCGTGGCCTCTGGTGGGCGTTGCTCCTTGCGACCTTGATCGGATATGTCTCCAACATCGTGGCGCATTTTGCGAACGGATATTCAGACACCGTTCACCTGCTACCCGTCTATGCGGGATTTCTGATCAACGTAACCGGGCTGGCTCTCTTACACGTAGCAATTTCGCGGCGGAGAGCATAGAAGTGTCTTGGGTCACGATGGCGCACATCAAGGTTGCGCGGTTACGGCAGTTTTTTGACAAACGAGTATTCAGTTGAGAGGGAGGAACACAACATGAGAAAGCAGCGTGGACAATCGACCCTGGAGTGGGTCATCGGGGCTGCGATCATCCTGGGGACGCTGGCGACAGCGATCTTGGCCTGGAACCAGGGCCTAGCCAGCAAGATTGGCGACCTCGTACAACAGGTCACCCGCTGACATGGCGCGGCGACGGCAGCTCGAGCGCGGGCAAGAAACCCTTCAGGGCATTCTTGTCGTGGCCTTCGTTTTGCTGCCCGTCCTCGTGGCGATCTTCACATTCGGATCGATGATTCACACTGAGATCGCGGCACAAGCATCCGCCGCAGCGGGAGCCCGCGCTGCGGGTGCAGACGGAGGCTTCGGTGATCCGGAGCGGATCATCGTTCTGCAAGAGCTTGATGCCAACGGCCTGGACGCGGCCGCGTGCAGCGTCAGCGGCTCCGCTGCCGTCGTTGATCTGGGGCAGCCTGTCGCCGTGACGGTGTCATGTCCCCAACGAATCTCGATTCCATTCTTGCTCGACGATGACGTTTCCCTGACATCTACCTTTGTCGCGCGCGGCGAGGTCAACCGATGAGACGGCGGAGACAGCGAGGTTCCTCGGTGCTATACGTCATCGTTCTGAGTCCCATCATCTTTCTTAGTCTGGCGCTCGCCCTCGAGGCTGGGGCGCTACAGATGCAGAAGGAGAGGATTCGAAGCGCCGTCGGCATGGCAACGATCAATGCCGCCT
Organism: bacterium; assembly: GCA_041691115.1. Lineage (GTDB taxonomy): Bacteria > Chloroflexota > Dormibacteria > Aeolococcales > Aeolococcaceae > JBEPVH01. Next base: position 6,467 of record JBEPVH010000030.1, read on the forward strand.
CAGTAGGCGCGACTGTGCAGAACGGCCCCGGGTTCAGCCAAGCGGCGACCGAGAATGCCGCGCGGTTGTCCCTGGAGGACAACCTGGAACCCCTCCGGGAGCAGTTCGTGGGCGAGACACCGGCGTCTCTGGCGGCGGCGGCCGACGTGTTCGTTGTCACGGACGTTCCCTCGAACGATCCACTCGGGTCCGGGGTTGTCGAGCGCCCGACGGTGGAGATCCGGCTACACGTGCCGGTGCGAAGTGGACTATTGAGCGCGGCTGGGTTACCGCCGACGCTCACCCTGACTGTGTCGGCGAGCGCGGATCTGCGTATTCGCGGAGGAGACCTTCCCTGATGAAAGCAACCAAGCGGCTTGTATATCTGGTGTTTGCCGTGGTCCTGGCGGGTGCTGCCGCGTTACTGACGTTGCGCGCCCAACACACGGTGCCTGTCGTCGTCGCTATCCATGACCTGAGAGCAGGCACCCTCGTTGCTGCCTCAGACGTGCAGGTCGTGCGCATGCACGACGATTCAGTCCCTGCGGGCTACCTGACGGCGTCAGATCAGGCCGCGGGCCGCTACGTGGCCTGGCCTCTGGCGGCGAATGAACCGATACTCGGGCGTCAGCTCGCGGCGTCCCGGTCAGGCTCGGCGGATGTCGGTGGGCTTGATGTGCCTGCCGGCTTCAGCGCAGTAGCGGTGCCGGTACAGCCCGCCGCGGCGGTGGGTGGGATGCTGTCCCCGGGAGATCGGGTCGATGTCTTCGCGACAACAGCTCAGGCTGCCGCAACCGACCTTCCGCCATCCAATGCCGATCAACTCGGCCACGACATCCTGGTGATCCAGTTACGGTCGGATCAGGGCCAAGCGCTGCAGGCGCCCGCCGATTCGGGCACTGTACACGGCCTCAACTTTGGATCTGGGAAGCTCGGTTCGGTCGTCCTCGCGGTACCCACAGCGGACGCATCGCGGTATGCGGTTGCAGTCAACTCCAAGGTCATATACCTGGCTCTCTCAGTCACATGACGTGGGCGCTCGCAAGAGAGCATTCCCTGCCGCGGGTGAGGACCGGTGAGCTTATTGATCGAGGTGATGGAACGACCATCGCGGTGCTTGCGGTCAGTGGACCTGACGCGGCGAGTGCTGATCCTGTGGCTGTTGCGCGCACTCACCGTGGTTGGGTCGCAGCTCTCCGATGCTTGACAGGTCCCGCTCAAGTGATTGTGCGAGGGCGACACCGTCTGCCTCAGGCAGCTATTGGCGGATCCGGCGACCGGGCCGACCTGCGAGCGATGCTTGACGAGCATGATCAAAGCCACCTGAAGCGGCGTGTGCCGCTAAGCAGGGCAACATACTTGGTGCTTTCCGGAACGGATGAACGCGCCCTCGACGCGCAGCGTGACAGCGTCATGCGCCATCTGGCGACCGGCGCTGTGAGTGCGTCGCCAGTGACGGGCGCGGATCTAGCGGACTACATCTCCGAGATGTCGGGGCCGTGGACTGAGTGTCTGCGCCATGCCCAGCACGGCAATAGAGCGTTTGCCGGTATCGCCCTGACGAGGTATCCCTCCTTGCCTGTGACGACCGACTGGTTCGCGGAAGTCCTCTCGATCGACGCTGAGTTTGACTTGGCGATACATCTGGCGCCGGTCGCAGTGGCACACGCGACTCATCGTCTCCGACGGACCCTGCGCGAGCAGGCGGCACGAACTCTGCATGCTCAGAGCGGACGAGATGTCCTCCTCGATTCCGATCGCTCTGGCCAGGATGCGGCAACGTTGTGGCACAGCCTCGCGCAGAACGAGACTCGAGCGCTTGATATTGCGGTCGTGGCGATGGCGCGGGGCGTCACGCCGGAAGCGGCGACGGACGCGCGCCGACGGTTGGCGGAGGCGTGGGAGGTCGCCGGCTGTTCGACGCGAGGGCTGTACGGCGAACACCACTCAGCCGCGATTGCCGTTGCGCCACTGGCACTCTGCTCCGTGAACGCGTGGAAACTCAGCGACAGCATCTGCGCAGCCACCCTGTTGATGACAACAACGCGCGACCGCATTGACGAAGGCGGGTACCGGCTGGGCCACGAGCGCCGGTCGGGTATGCCTGTCACCGTGAATCCTTTCGGTGGGAACGCAGGGACAAACGCCAATGTTGCCGTCATCGCGGCGTCGGGCCAGGGTAAGAGTTACACGCTCGGGACCATCATCATCGAGGCGACTCGCACGCGTCGACCGGTGACGGTTCTTGATCCGGAGGGGGAGCACCGCCGCCTCATCGATTGTCTTGGTGGTGAGTACTTCGACCTGAGCCCCTCATCGCCACATGGTGTGAACATCCTTGACTGCGGGGTGAGCGTTCACGAAACAGCAAGCATCACGGGTGAACTGGTCAGTATCTTGATCGGTGACCTGACGGCGAATGAACGTCTCGACGTAGAACAGGCTACTGTCGCGTGCCTCAACTGTTCCTCGGGCTCGGCGACGCTGATGGACGTCGTCAAACGCCTCGGTTCCGGCACTCGGGTGGCCGTGCACCTTCGCCGGATAATCGAGAGTCCCGGTGGTTTGCTCGTCGCAGGCAGGAGCATGGCCGGCTTGGGGGACGTTGTTGGAATAGGGCTGCGCGACGTCCCCGAGGCCCTGACGCCCGCCGTCGCGTTTGCGGTATCTCAGTGGCTGTGGACTGATATTCGGCGTCGCACCGTAGAGCGCCATCTCGTTGTGGATGAGGTGGGACTGCTTCTTGCAGTGCCGCAGTTACGTCGCCTGCTGGTCGAGCTTTCGCGGCGATGCCGCAAGTACGGTGCGTCGCTCGTCATCGCAACTCAGAATGCCGGCGATCTGATGGCTGGCGGAGATGTGACAGTCCTTGCGACCAACGCGGCAACGGTGCTGCTTGGTGGCCAACGCCCGGCCGATTCACGCGTCATGGCGGAAGCCTTTGGGCTCACGGCGCGTCAGGAGGCGCGAATCGGCGCCTCGTCGCGCGGCGAGTTCCTCCTGATCACAGGGGAGGATCGCGTTGAAATTACCGTCGATATCCCACCCGGCTACATCGACATGATTACGCCTGCGGGCTCCCGGGACATTCCGCGGACAAAGCCGAGGATCGCCTTGCTCCCGGACCCCGGCGGCGGATAGCCTGCAGGGATGAGGGGGACGACGTGATCTTGGGTTTTCGGCCGGAACCCGCTGGGGACCTGCCGGTTCCGACGCCGTCCGCTCGCAGCCTGGCGAGTCCTCGGGGCATCCGGGTGAACCGGTCCGCGAGTGCTGTGCACGGTGTTTCTCAGATCGTGGCGTACGGGAACTCAGATGGTGGCAATCCGAGGACGACTGGTGGGCCTGCGGCAATCGCACCCGTGGCCCCCCCCAGGGCGACGTGTTTC
>JBEPVH010000031.1:0-9783 GCA_041691115.1 bacterium
GTCTTCTTAGTGATCTCCTCGAAGGTGCTGACCGACATGAAGCGCCGGCCCGGGGAAGTTGGCTTGTATTTTTTCAGAGGCATAGATCAGACGCCTTCAAAGACGCCGTCGATCTTCTGGCCCGCGGCCAGCGTCACAACAGCCTTCTTCCAACCGGGGCTACGCCCCACGATGCGTGCACGGCCACCGCGGCGCGAGCGATTGCGCTTCTTGCCGTGCATGGTGATCGTGTTGACGTCGACCACGGTGATCTTCTGCGAGGAGAAAGCCTCCTCCACCGCACGCTTGATCTCCACTTTCGTGACATCCGGTGCGCAGCGGAAGACGTACTTGCCACTCGTCATTGAGCGATAGGACTTCTCAGAGACGACGGGCCTGATGACCACGGTCTCAAAGGAACGGCCGGCGGTCATGCCCATGCCTCCTGGCAATGCTCGACGGCATCCTTGGTCATGACGACCGTCTCGGAGACGAGAAGGTCGCGCACCGAGAGATTGGATGCCAGGACCACACGAACCTCAGGGAGGTTGCGGGCCGAGCGCTCGAGAATCTCGTTGTGCGAACCGAGGACGACCAGCACGCGCTTGCCGGCCTCGAGCTTGCCCAGCATCTCGCGCACCATCTTGGTCTTGGGCGCATCCGCCTCGAACCCCGACAGCACGGTGATGTGGTTGTCTTCAGCCTTCACGGCCAGCGCCGAGCGCAAAGCCAGACGGCGCTGCTTGCGCGGCATTGCCTGGTCATAGGAGCGCGGCGTGGGTCCGTGGACGATTCCACCATGACGCCAATGCGGTGCACGGGTCGAACCCTGACGGGCACGTCCAGTTCCCTTCTGGCGCCACGGCTTCTTGCCACCACCGCTGACCTCGCCACGACCCTTGGTGTCGTGTGTGCCCTGACGGGCGTTGGCCAGCTGGCGCAGCAGCGCCTGGTGCATCACGGCGCGATTCACCGATGTGGCGAAAACCTCGGGAAGGTCGAGCTTGCCGGTGACGGCGCCCGTCTGGTCGATGACGTTGACAGTCACAACGTCCCCTCCCTGTCGGAGTCGCGCACCAGCACCATCGAATTCTTCGATCCGGGCACGTTGCCCTTGATGAGAATCAGATTGCGCTCGGTGTCGACACGCACGACTTCGAGGCGCATCGCGGTGCGCCGCACGTCACCCATGTGACCGCCCATCTTCATGCCCTTGAAGACGCGCGCCGCGTCGACCGAGCCGATGGATCCGGGCTGCCGGGTGTTCATCGAGCCGTGGCTCACAGGTCCGCGGCTGAAGTTGTGACGCTTGACGGTGCCCGCAAAGCCCTTGCCCTTGCTGATGCCGGTGACATCAACTTTCTCGCCGGCGCTGAAGATGTCGACGGACACCTGGCTGCCAACTTCGGGAGTGCCGCCGTCGCGCAACTCGAGGAGCGTGCGCTGGGCCTTGAGACCGGCGCGCTTGTAGTGACCTGCAAGCGGCTTGCTTGTGCGGTTCGCCTTGCGCTCGCCGTACGCGAGTTGCACGGCGTCGTAGCCGTCGGTCGCCGTCGTCTTCTGCTGCACGACGCGGCAGGATTCGGCCTCCAGCACGGTGACGGGTACCACGGTACCGCGCTCCGTGAAGAGCTGTGTCATGCCCACCTTGCGGGCGAGAATTCCCTTAGGCACGCTGTTCACCGAGCTTGATCTCGATGTTGACGCCCGACGGAACATTGAGACGCATGAGCGCATCGATCACCTTGGGATTGGGATCGAGGATGTCGAGGATGCGCTTATGTGTGCGCATTTCGAACTGCTCACGCGAGTCCTTGTCGATGAACGGCGAGCGGATGACGGTGTACTTCGTGATGGAGGTCGGAAGCGGTACCGGCCCCGCCACGCGAGTACCCGTCCGCGTGACCGTATCAACGATCTTTTGCGCGGCCTGATCGAGGACGCGGTGATCGTAGGCCTTGAGGCGGATGCGGATTTTCTGTGCCATGGCGGGTCCGGTTACCTACTACTCGATCGCTTACGAAAGGATCTTGGTGACGGCACCGGCGCCAACAGTACGGCCGCCTTCGCGAATCGCGAAGCGCATGCCGTCCTCGATGGCAATCGGTGTGATCAGCTCGATGGTCATGGTTCCGTGGTCACCGGGCATGCACATCTCGGTACCTTCGGCCAGCTGGATGATGCCGGTCACGTCGGTGGTACGGATGTAGAACTGCGGGCGGTAACCGGAGAAGAACGGCGTATGACGGCCACCCTCCTCCTTGCTGAGAACAACGACCTCAGCCTCGAACTTGGTGTGAGGAGAGACGGATCCGGGCTTTGCCAGGACCTGTCCGCGCTCGACATCGTCGCGCTTGACGCCACGGATGAGGCAACCGACGTTCATGCCGGCCTCGCCGTTGTCGACCAGCTTGTGGAACATCTCCACGCCGGTGACCGTGGTCTTGGTGGTCTCAGGCTTGATACCGACGATCTCAACCGCGTCGTTGACGTGGATGACACCGCGCTCGATGCGGCCGGTCACAACGGTGCCGCGGCCTTCAATCGAGAACACGTCTTCGATCGGCATCATGAAGGGCTTGTCGATGGGACGCTCGGGCGTCGGGATGTAGGCGTCGACAGCCTCCATCAGCTTGAGAATCTGGGCAGTGGCGTCGGCGTCACCCTCGAGGGCCTTGAGCGCCGACACGCGGACGACGGGAACGTCCTGGCCGGGGAAGTCGTACTTGGAGAGCAGTTCGCGAACCTCGAGCTCGACGAGCTCGAGCAGCTCCTCGTCGTCCACCTGGTCGCACTTGTTGAGAGCTACGACGATGTGAGGAACACCGACCTGGCGGGCCAGGAGGATGTGCTCGCGGGTCTGCGGCATGGGGCCGTCGGTGGCGGCGACGACAAGAATCGCACCGTCCATCTGGGCGGCGCCGGTGATCATGTTCTTGATGTAGTCGGCGTGGCCGGGGCAGTCGACGTGAGCGTAGTGACGTGCCTCGGTCTCGTACTCGACATGCGCCGTAGAGATCGTGATGCCGCGGGCCTTCTCCTCGGGTGCGTTGTCGATCGAGTCGAAGGAGCGGAATTCCGCGCCGCCCTTCTCAGCCAGCACCTTGGTGATGGCTGCTGTAAGGGTCGTCTTGCCATGGTCAATGTGACCGATGGTGCCGACGTTGACGTGGGGCTTGGTGTTGTCGTACTTCTTCTTCGCCATTTTCCTGCTCTCTGCCTTCTAACTTTTCTCTGCTGCTCTTTGGTTTTCTGGGGATCAGCCCCGCGTCTTGGCGACGATTTCCTCGGCCAAGCTCGGGGGCAGTGCCTGATAGTGATCGAACTCCATGGAATACGTTGCGCGGCCCTGGGTCATGCTCCGCAACTCGGTTGCGTAGCCGAACATCATGGCCAGCGGCACCTCAGCATGAACGATCTGCGTGGTACCGCGCGATTCCATGCCGAGGATGGTTCCGCGACGACCTGAAAGATCGCCCATCACGTCGCCCATGTAGTCCTCGGGCATGTTGACGTCGACCTTCATGATCGGCTCGAGAAGAACAGGAGCTGCCTTCCTCATGCCGTCCTTGAAGCCCATCGAGCCGGCGATCTGGAACGCCTGCTCCGACGAGTCAACGTCGTGGTACGAGCCGTCGACAAGCTTGACCTTGATGTCGACAACGGGGAATCCGGCGAGCACGCCGTTGGGCAGCGTCTCCTCGATTCCGCGCTGTGTGGGCTTGATGTATTCCTTGGGGATCGAGCCGCCGACGAGCTTGCTCTCGAACACGAAGCCGCCACCCATCACGTTGGGCTCCAGTTCCAGTTCGACGTGACCGTACTGGCCCTTACCGCCCGACTGACGGACGAAGCGGCCGGTGCCGTGAGCCTTCTTGGTGATCGTCTCGCGGTAGGCGACCTGGGGCTTGCCGATATTGGCGTCGACCTTGAACTCGCGCAGCATGCGGTCGACGATGATCTCGAGGTGAAGTTCACCCATTCCTGAGATGACCGTCTGGCCCGTCTCGTCGTCGGTGCGGACCCGGAATGTCGGATCCTCTTCGGCGAGCTTCTGCAGGGCGATGCCCATCTTGTCCTGATCGATCTTGGTCTTGGGCTCGACGGCAACCGAGATGACCGGATCGGGGAACGTGATCGACTCGAGAACGATCAGATCGTTCTCGACGCAGAGCGTGTCTCCCGTGGTCGTCTTGCGCAGACCGATGGCGGCGGCGATGTCGCCGGCGCGCACTTCTTCGATCTCTTCGCGATGGTTGGCGTGCATCTGCAGCAGACGGCCGACACGCTCCTTCTCACCGCGCGTCGCGTTGTAGATGTACGAACCCGTCTTGAGAACTCCCGAGTAGACCCGGAAGAACGTCAGCTTGCCGACGAACGGATCGGTGGCGATCTTGAATGCCAGCGCCGAGAAGGGCTCGTCGTCATCAGCATGCCGTGTGACGGGACCCTCGTGGTTGGGCGAGCTGCCCTCGATGGGCGGCTTGTCGAGCGGCGACGGCAGGAAGTCGACAACGGCGTCGAGCATCGGCTGCACGCCCTTGTTCTTCAGCGCCGAACCGCACAGGACGGGCACCAGGCGCGTTGCGACAGTGCCGGCGCGGAGGCCATGGATGATTTCGTCGCGGGTCAGTTCCTCGCCGTCGAGGTACTTCATCATCAGCTCGTCGTCGCACTCGGCGACAGCCTCGAGCAGGGTGTGACGCAGGGCGTCGCACTTAGCCTTCATGTCGGCGGGAATCTCGGTCTTGCCCGAGGTCTTGCCGAGATCGTCGGTGTAGATGATCGCCTCCATGGCGACCAGGTCGACGAGGCCCTTGAAGTCGGCCTCAGCACCGATCGGAACCTGGATGACGACGGGGTTGGCGCCGAGGCGCTCACGGATCGAGGCCACGGCGGCATCGAAGTTGGCGCCCATGCGATCCATCTTGTTGATGAAGCAGATGCGCGGCACGTTGTACTTGTCGGCCTGACGCCACACGGTCTCGGACTGCGGCTCGACACCGGCGACGGCATCGAAGACGGTCGCTGCGGCGTCGAGGACGAGAAGCGAGCGTTCGACCTCGACTGTGAAGTCCACATGCCCGGGCGTATCGATGATATTGATTCGGTGTTCGCGCCACTCGGCAGCCGTTGCCGCCGACGTGATCGTGATTCCGCGCTCCTGCTCCTGGACCATCCAGTCCATGGTCGCGGCGCCCTCGTGCACCTCACCGATCTTGTGGATACGGCCGGTGTAGAAGAGGACGCGCTCGGTCGTCGTGGTCTTGCCCGCATCAATGTGGGCCATGATCCCGATGTTCCGAGTCTTCTCGAGCGCAAAAGCGCGGGTTGCCACAGTCATTACTCTCAGTACCGGAAGTGGGAGAACGCCTTGTTGGACTCCGCCATCTTGTGCGTGTCCTCCTTGCGCTTGATCGATGCGCCAACGCCGTTGGCGGCGTCCATGAGCTCGGCTGCAAGCTTGTCGCTCATGCTCTTTCCGGAACGCGAACGCGCGTAACGGATGATCCAGCGGCGCGCCAGCGCGGCGCGACGGTCGTGGCGAATTTCAACGGGCACCTGGTACGTCGCACCACCGACACGCTTGGGCTTGACCTCAAGCACGGGCGTGACGTTGCGCATGGCCTGCTCGAAAACGTCGAGCGGCTCACGGCGCTGCGAGCGGCGAATGCGCTCGAAGGCGTCGTAGACGATCTCCTGCGAGCGCGACTTCTTGCCTTCCATCATCAGGCAGTTGATGAACTTGGCAAGTCCGGGATTACCGTAAATCGGATCCGGGAGAACGTTGCGTTTCTGGACGCGGGCGCGACGAGGCATTTCTGTCTATCCCTTCTTCGCTGCCGGCTTCTCGCGCTTGGCGCCGTACTTCGAACGACCCTGCTTGCGATTCTTGGTGCCCGCGGTGTCCAGCGTGCCGCGGATGATGTGATAGCGCACACCGGGAAGGTCCTTGACGCGGCCACCGCGAATGAGGACCACCGAGTGCTCCTGCAGGTTGTGGCCGATGCCGGGGATGTACGCCGTCACCTCGATCTTCGAGGTCAGGCGCACACGGGCGACCTTACGGAGAGCCGAGTTCGGCTTCTTGGGCGTCGTCGTGTAGACGCGGACGCACACGCCGCGGCGCTGCGGCGAACCCTTGAGGGCCGGCGCCTTGGTCTTCTTGATTGCTGTCTTGCGGCCCTTTCGGACCAACTGCTGGATAGTGGGCACGCCTCTCCGTTGGCTGAGAACTGCATGCCGCTACAAACGGCACGCGCGAACACATCGGCGCCAGGGGGCGCGAGCGGGAATCCTATCGAAGTCCGGGTTTCCGCGTCAAATTCGGCAGGCGCCTGAACACGATCATCAGAACGAACGGCTCGGAAAAGCGTCGGCGACGCCGAAGCCTGAGCTGAACCGCGCATCCTTTTTAAGGGTAAACATCACCACCGGGGTCGCCGTCATGCGCCCTTCACCGGCATCGGCCTCGGCAGCGGTCAGGGTCTCGCCGACCTGGGTGTCGTCGCAAAAGGCACGGCTCAGGGTGTCCGGCGCTGCGGGATCGGCCAGCCAGGTGGCGATCTCCGACGACCAGTAGGCAACTCCCCGGGCCACGGAGCGCTGCGCCGCAGAACGGCCGGCGAAGCGCGCTGCCCTGCCGCCGGTGGCCAGTTGCACGGCGATGGGGGCCTCGTGCCGTGCCAGGGCGCGCGACAGTCCGGCCGCCTCGTAGGTCTCCAGCGGCTCGATCCCGTAAACCTGGGCGGCGGGGGCCGGGACCGAGACGTTGTAGGCGGTGAGCACCGCGAACCCCGAGGCGAACTGGGCATCGGGCATCAGCACGATGCGGATGCCCGTCGTCGGCCGCGACGTTCGCTCGCCGCGGTCGTAGAGCTCACGGGAGAGGTTGTGGCCGTTGACGGCGCCGAGATCTAGCTCGGTGATGAACGGCGTGTACCTGTCGGCATGGCGCCGCCAGGACATGATCCGCCCCGCCGAGGCGGCCACGGCAGCATCCACCGATTCCTGAGCCGCTTGCCGTGACAGGAATCCGCCGGAGGCGGGAATCCCCGGATTGGCGGCAAGACGCTCGGCGTCGGACGCGAAGTCGCCCTTGCCGTCGTGGACATGGCGGGCCAGGGAATGACCCGTGCCGGTCTGCTCGAACGTTTCGAGATCCGCCATCTTCAGAGGGTGGCGACCGCTCAGCGGCGTCGGCGCGAACTCGCCGGGGCCATCCAAATTCACGGCCACAGCGTGCGCTTCGGCGGGGGACAGCAGGCGGACAAAGTCACGAATCGTTGCGATCTTGTGAGCGGAATTTCCCCGCGGTCAGCATTGCTCTGGCTAGCGTGGAGCCAATGGACATTCGCATCGAGGTCTTCTTCTCGACGCTCACCCACGAGGGTGCCATCTGCGCCCGCGAGGAGTTCGCGGCCAACGGCGAGGATCCTCTAGCGCTGGTCCAGGCGCGATATCGCGAGCTCTTCCCGGGTGATCCGGGGCTGCAGACCGCCGATATCGAGAGCAGCAGCTGGCACTACGACGCGGCTAGCCACAGCCTGGTACTCACCTACCTGGTTCACGGCTTGGAACTGACGGTGGCAGCCCTGCCCGGGGCTGCGGTCATCGATGTCGACACGCTGCGTTCGCCCAATACCCTGAGCCGAGATCCGCTGGCGCCGCATCGGTCCGACATCAGTGCACTCAGCATCTACCGCCACGGAATACGCCATCTAGATCTCCAATCTCGCGGACCGGGAACACCCGTGGTTCACGCCGCCGACGCGCAATCGAGCGTTGAACCACTGGCCATCGATATCGAGGTGTTCTTCACGCGTCTGAACGGCGACACGTTCACCGTGACGGCGACGCGTATAACGCAGCGGCTCAGCGACATCACCGACCCCACTGAATCGGTTCTGGCGCAGTACGTTGCGCTGTTTCCCGACCGCGCCGCCGAACGCGGCGACACGCTGGTGCACTCCACAAGCTGGCGCTACGACGCGGCCGGCAACGCCGTCGTTCTCACCTACCTGATCGAAGGCGCGGAGCTCGACGTCAGGCGTGCCGGGGAGACTGCTGAGGTGTCGCTGGCACAGTGCGCCGAGGAGTGGCGGCGTTTCGACACATCCGCACCCCAGCACTCAGCCGCTGCCCTGGCGCACGGCATCTCCCACCTCGCCCTGCTGGCGGGCCACGATCCCGCTGTCGCCGCCGTGGTCAACCGCACCGCGACGACGCGTGCTGCCCTGTCGGCGATCGGAGCGGCTCCCTCGGGTGAATTGCGGGCCTTCACCCGGATCAAGTAAGGGCAGCTTTGTCCGCCGGGTGTCCCCGGATCCCGGCGACACTTCGGTGATGGGACCGACCCGGGTTCAGATCGACGAGGCAGCTGCAGCGGCAGCCGCAGTGATCGTGGACACGACCCCGGCCTCGACCCCACGACAACTGCGATCGGAACTGCGGCGTGTCGGTGCCAGGTCGAAAGTCGTCGAACTCCCCCTGCATCCTGCTGATCCCGGCGGGCCGGCCACGACCTTGCCCCTGTTGTCGAGCCGCATCCAGAGCCTTGTCGAAACCCGTGGCGGCGCACCGTCCAAGGTTCGGCGGTTGCTGTCGGGCGGCGATGACTACGAGGCTTCGGTTGACTACGCGTCATCGGTGGCACTCTACGACCCGCGCGAATCCGCAATCCGCTTGCGCGAACAAATGCGCGTCACCGTCGAGAAGTGGCTGGGCGGTGCGATACCTGACGAACCGCAGGAGCGCCGCGCCACCTACGAGCAATTGCGGACAGCCATCGTGACGCTGACGCACGAACACATTCATGCGCTTGGCGACGGCAGCGATCCGCTGTTGCGCTGGACGCACGCCGACCCCGGGTTCGCATTCTCTGAAGGCATCGTGGAGACCGCAGCGCAACTGCTGACTGCCGATGCCGTGCGCGCCGCCGGCCTCGATGCAGCGCACCCCGAATTGCTGAATATGCCTTTTGATCCGGGCACGCCTGCCGCTGCCATCGCCGCCGGAATGATCGTGTCCGGACTTGCCGTCATGGCAGGCACTGATCCGCTCGAGGCGATGCTGACTGTGTGCGCCGGCGGCGCCGGTCTGTCTGCTCTCTCCGCTCTGACGACATCCGCATTGGCGTCCAGCGGTGCTGCTCCGGAATTCCTGCGCGGCGCCGTGATCGGTGTTCTCGAAACCGTTGATTCGCGAATGGCAACACTGCTAGGGCGGACCGACGAAGCAGTTGCGGGGAGCGTCGCCGACGCCGTCGCGGTTGCCACCGCCGTCATCGATGTCGCTCGTGGCAACGCTGCGCTCAGTGGTGGCACCGCCGCCGCCGTCGATGCTCGTGCCGCTTTCGAATCTGTTGCCGGTGCAGGGACAATCGACCTGCTGCGGTGCTGCGAAGAACCCAACCTGGTGATGACGCTGCCACACAGCGTCACAGTCATCGCCACCGACCGCCAACTGGCGGGAATCAGCGACACCGAGGCATTGCGCCGCGTCGAGCAGTGGGTCAAGGCCAACGGCGCGCCGCCACCGGGTACACGGCTCACCTGGGCCGCGACAGCGGGAGCGGCGCAGCGCGAACTGGGCTGACGGCGGCTGCCGTCATCGGAGCCTCTGCTATTCTCGCGCCGACGAATCAACTCGTCGTTGATCGCAACCTTCTCGCCAAAGACCGCAGGCGAAGTTCGCAGAACTTCTCAATCTCCTGCGCAGGTGAGTGCCGAAACGGACGGATCCGCCCCCGGGCGGCCCCGCACCGCGCCGTCACCACCAAGGGGACGGTGCGGATGCGACGTT
>JBEPVH010000032.1:0-9479 GCA_041691115.1 bacterium
CAGGGCGCCCCCCGTGGCGCCGATGCTGTCCAAGGGCGAAGAGACCATCCCCACGGGAGGCGGGTGGCTCTACGAACCGAAGTGGGACGGCTTCCGAGCCATCGTCTTCGTGGATGACGAGGTCCACATCGGCAGTCGCAACTCCCTTCCGCTGGAGCGCTACTTCCCCGAACTGGTGGAGCCGCTCCGCTCAGCATTGCCCAAGGGGGCTGTCGTCGACGGCGAGATCATCATCGCCACATCACGAGGCCTCGACTTCGATTCCCTGCAAATGAGGCTTCATCCCGCCGCGTCGCGCGTCAACAAGCTGGCGGCTGAGACACCCTCGACATTCGTTGCTTTCGACCTGCTCGGGCGTGACGGCGAATCGCTCATGGAACGCCCGCTCAGCGAAAGACGTGCCCTGCTCGTCGAGACGCTGACCCCGTCGGACCATGTGGTCATCACGCCGCAGACAGAAGATGAGGCCGAGGCCGCCGTTTGGTACGAGAAGTTCGAGGGCGCCGGCCTTGACGGGTTGGTGGCAAAGCGCCCCGACGCACGCTATGAGCCCGGCGAGCGCCGCTGGGTCAAGATCAAGCACCTGCGCACCGTCGATGTCGTCGTCGGCGGATTCCGCGTCGACAAGGGCGGTACAGGTGTCGCCTCGCTGCTCCTCGGCCTCTACGGCGACGACGGCACCCTTCACTTCGTCGGCCACACCTCGGGCTTCGCCGCCAAGGAACGCCGCGAGATCCTGGCAACACTTCTGCCAATGGCAGGCGAGAGCTTCGCCCACGGCCGCACGCCCGGCGGCCCCAGCCGTTGGTCCAAGGGCAAGGATCCGGAATGGACGTCCGTTCGGCCCGAGCTGGTCTGCGAGGTCGCCTTCGACCACATGCAAGGCCCGCGGTTCCGCCATGCCTCTCGCTTCTTGCGCTGGCGCCACGATAAGGCACCTGATGACTGCGACTTCTCGCAGTTGGAGCGACCTGGGGACTTCGACCTCGGTGGCGTGGTCGCCGCCCTGGCATCCCAGACCAGCCGCAAATAGCGCTGTCAAGTGCACGCTCGACGCGGGCATGAACGACACTGTGTTGCGCACCCCTTCGCGCGAGAGTCCTGATTGTTTCGGCGCGATTTGAGCGGGCGTTTCGGCTTTTTATTTCGTTCTAACGAGGTCGCTTGGGGTAAGGTTCGCCCGTGAATAGAACGCCGCGTTACATATTGTTGGCCGTAGTTACGGCAGTCCTCGTCGGCGCACAACCAGTAACAGCGTTGGCGTCGACGGCTCCAGGATTGGGGACTGCGGCTAGTTTCGCGGTCCTCGCCGGCACGACAGTCACCAATACGGGAAGTTCCGTTGTCACCGGCGATCTTGGGGTTCACCCAGGGTCTACGTGCACTGGCTTCCAAGCACCGTGCACCATCCCTGCCGGCAACGTGACCGGAGCGATTCACCTTGCTGATGCCGCGGCACTATCTGCCAAAACTGCCTTGACGACAGCGTATGGCGTGGCAGCTTCCTCCCCATGTAATTTCAACAAGACCGGGGTGAACCTTGGGGGCAAAATCCTTACCCCGGGCACCTATTGCCAGACCACCGCCCCGACGCTGACAGGGACGCTCACCCTCAGTGGCAACGGAGTGTTCATCTTCCAAATCGGCGGCACGCTGGTCACCGCGCCGGGCGCAACCGTGAAGCTGATCAACGGCGCGCAGCCGTGCAATGTCTTCTGGCAGGTCAGCAGTTCAGCGACGCTCGATACGACGACGACCTTCGCGGGAACGATCATGGCCCTCACGAGCATCGGCATGAATAACGGCGTAACCCTCGTCGGCCGCGCATTCGCACAAACAGCGGCTGTAACGCTGATCAATGATCGGATCACTGCGCCGGCAACGTGCCGCGGCACCACGGTTTCGGGTCCCGGATCGCGACCGGGTCTCCCCGTGCCGGACTCTGGCGCAGAACCTGGCCGGGCGTTCGCCGTTGGCGCTCTGCTGATCGGATCCGGCCTGGTGGTCATCACCGCGACTGTGGGGCGTCGCCGCCGCATAGCACCAGCAAGGACCAATTGATATGACCGACGGCAGCGTTCATCAGGAGCGATCCGTCACCAGTGATGGCGAGCACCAGAGCGGAGTTGCCGTCACCAGTCAAACGACGACCGACCCCGTGAGCGGTGGCCAAGTCACTAATAGCGTGACCCAGGTCTGGTCGGGTAGGTCGACCGATGGGCAGCTCACATGGTTGATTGCCGGGGTGGTGATCGCACTTCTCGCATTCGACTTCGTCTTTCATGCGGCCGGCGCCAATAGCGTCGGGTTTGCGGCGTTCGTTTTTGCCGTTGGCAGCTTCTTCGCTGCACCGTTTGCCGGCATCTTCAAGACCAGCTATGCCTCTCCCGGCAATCTCGTGGTGTGGGCGGATTTGCTTGCCATGGTCATGTACGCCTGCCTCGCCGCGGCTGTGGTCAAGGTCCTAGCGCTGATGTCCACCCAGAGGCAGCAACGGCCGAGCGTCTGACACCGACGCTGCGCGGGCCTGACCGCTAGGAGCGAGTGGGCTCGGACCGGTGCGCGAGCTTCTCGAGGAGCTTCACCAAGGTCAGCAACTCGTCATCGCTGAGCGCTTCGGCGACGATATCCATCGTCTCGAGGCGGCGCTGCCACATCTTGTCGAAGTGACCCCGGGCAAGAGTGGAGAGCGATACGCGAACCACCCGGCGGTCCGACGCGTCCGCACCGCGGTCGACCAGATCGAGGCGCACAAGGCGGTCGGCGAGCTGCGTGGCGGCTGACGCTGTCATCGCCAGGTTGGCCGCGAATTCGGCCATCGTCATACCCGCCTTGTGCTCGGCGAGAAGGAACAGAGCCTCGAGTTGGCCGGCGGTCACCTGGTGCATGAGATCGGTAACACCGTCGCTCTCACCGGGGCGGGCCATCTTGAAGCAGCGCTTGACGTGGGGCTGGACGGCGAGGAACCGCTGCAAGAGGAGGGAGCGGTTTTCTGTGTCCGGCCTAACGGATTGCTTCACGACGTGAACATTATGCCCCGTTCGGCCTTGTGCTACGGGCGTTTGCGGGCTCGTGACGGCTGGACCCGTGGGGGCTCGCCCGCCTGCTTGGCGTAATTCGGAGGCCACGGGGCGTCTCCGACACCCTTCTCCTCGTCCTCATTGATGCGTGCGATGAGGGGGTCGAGTGAGTACACGACGTCGTCAATCGCCTTGCCGGGATCACCCCGCTCGGCGAACCGCTGGGGGACTGTTCGGAGCGTCAGGTCTGCCGGTTCGACATCTGCGACCTCGTCCCATTCCAGAGGGCACGAGGCGCGCGCATCGGGTGTCGGCCGCACCGAATAGACGGATGCCACGGTGCGGTCTCGAGCATTCTGGTTGTAGTCGATGAACACGCCGTGGCGTTGTTCCTTCCACCACGCTGTGGTCGCGAGTTCGGGGACGCGGCGCTCGACCTCGCGGCCCACTGCCAGTGCTGCCCTGCGAATCACGCCGAACTCATGCAGCGGCTCAATGCGTACGTTGATATGAATCCCGCGCGATCCTGACGTCTTGGGAAAGCCGTGCATTCCGAAGTCGGCCAAAACGTCCTTCACCGTCAGGGCGACGTTCTTGACGTCGGTGAATGTGGCCTCCGGTGTGGGGTCGAGATCGATTCGCAACTCGTCGGGATGATCGACGTCGGGGAAGCGCACGGCCCACGGATTCAGGTCGATGCACCCGAGGTTGATCGTCCACAGCAGAGTCGCCACAGAATCGATGACCACCAGGTCGGCGGAGCGGCCGGACGGGTACTGCACCGTCGCCGTGTTGATCCATTCCGGACGATGTTCCGGCGCCCGCTTCTGGAAGAAGAATTCTGAGGCGGCTCCACCGGGGAAGCGCTTGAGAACCGACGGCCGGTTGCGCACCCCGACCATGGCTCCCTCCGCAACCGCGTGGTAGTAGTTGAAGAGATCGCGCTTGGTGATGCCGGCATCGGTCCAGAACAACTTGTCGGGGTTGCTCAGCGTGACCTCGCGGCCGTCGACCTCGATGATCTCCTTGGGATCAGCCATCGGCCGCATTGTCGCAGCGGCGGACCGCAACGACACGCACGCCGAGGGCTTGCATACTTGGCCGATGGCCGCATTCCCTCCAGCGCAGGCGCCCCCGCCGCTCTCCCGGGCGCCGGGTTTCCTTCAGGTGGTCAGGCTGGCCGGGTTCGCGGAGATCGCCGTCTGTGTCGGCGTGGTGGCAGCGGAGTTGGCGCGAATGCTGACCGGCGACTTCGGCAGCCCCTCATCAAATGCAACGTCGCACATTGCCGTCGACGCGTCCGCCAGTTCGATAGCCGCCGCCGTCATTGCGCTGCTGACATGGCGCTCGCTGCGCCAGGCCCTGGCGATGCATCCCGCGGGTGTGCGCAATCTCACTGGCATTCAGCTGTGCTTTCTTGTCGCCATTCTCCCGCCGCGGCCGCTCGCGCTTCTCGCTGTCTGGACGCCGCTGGCGGCGGTGATCCTGGTGGAGTTCGCCGGACAGCACGCCCGCGAAGCGTACTTCGCCGCTGACCCGGCTTACTTCGGCTACCAACCGCCGGTCAACAATGTGTGGTGGCTGTCGCGGGGGACGGTCCATGACCGCGAACCGTCGATGCTGGCAACAGTCATTGTGTCGCTCATCGCCGGTGTGCTTCTCGGCGGGGTCATCGGAACCGCTGTCGTGTCAGCGCTCCTGCCGCGAGAGGTCGCGAGCGACGACCAGCAGGCCGCAGCCGTCATCGGTGTCATCGTGGGCGTCGCGGCGCTCACAACCAGCGCAGGGGTGGTGTTGGCGCGGCGCCGCACGCGCCTCATGCGCCATGGTCTTCCCGTGCCGCCCATTCCGTTCAGCACCGCTCGCCCCGTGGCGATGGATGCACCGGATCTGCCCCCGTTGGCTGCGGTGACCACGACGGCCCAGCCGTTGATCTCTGCAGATGGCGCCACGTGGTGGGATGGGCAGACTTGGCGGCCGGTTCCCCCGCCCGGAGCACCGCTCTCGGATGACGGTTTCTATTGGTGGGATGGCGGCGCGTGGCGGCCTCTGCCCGAAAGCATGACCACGACCCCGGTGGCGTAGGGTGATGTCATGAAGTTGCTCATTCTCGGTGGCACCGTTTTCGTCGGGCGGCACATCGCCGAGGCTGCCGTTGCCGCCGGCCATGATGTGGCCCTCTTCAATCGGGGCAAGACCGATCCCGACGGGTTGGCGGGGACGCGAGCGCTTCATGGCGATCGCAATATTGATGTTCATCTGCCCGCCACCGAGCAGTGGGATTGCGTCATCGATGTGAGCGGATACGTCCCGGATCAAGTGCGTATATCGTCTGAAGGTCTGCGCGGTCATGCGGCGCACTACCTGTACATCTCCACGATTTCCGTGTATCCCGACACGATCGCCGCTGGCGCCGACGAGAAGACGCAGATGCTGGAGTTTCCTCTCGACGGTGATGCATCGGCACCCCAGGCGTACGGCGGCAACAAGGCCAACTGCGAACGCGTTCTCACCGACATCTGGAGTGACGAGCGGCTCACCATCGTCCGTCCCACCATCGTCGCGGGACCGTACGACCCCACGGATCGATTCACGTACTGGGTCCGCCGCGTCGCTGCGGGCGGGCCCACGGTTGTGCCGGATCGGCTTGAACAGCCGGTGCAAATCATCGATGGCCGCGACTTGGCTGCGTTTGTGGTTGCCCGCCTCGCCGATTCAGACACCGGCGTGTACAACGCCTGTGGCCCCACTGAGCCACTGCAACTGGGTCAACTATTAACAACGATCAAGACGACGACAGGGTCCGACGCCACGTTCACCGGCGTGTCCGAATCCGTCCTCGACGAAAACAACGCCAACCTGCCGTTCCGGCTCTCCGGCAACCGCGTCTCCGACACGATGTTTCAGGTCAGCAATGCCAACGCGCTGGCCGCGGGTCTGAATCTCCGGCCCCTTGAAGAGACCATTCAAGCCACGCGTGAATGGGATGAGAAGCGTGGTCTGCCGCCTCTGCGAGTCGGCATCGACGCCGCCTCCGAGCAGCGGATTCTGAGTGCCGCCGGTTCAGTCCAGACTTAGCTCGGGCATTGGACAGGCATCGAAAAACGTCCGCGGCAGCGTCAGTCGAGACCACGGTCAGGAGGTGCTGGATCCACGTCGCTCTGAGCTTGCGTGAGCTGATCCCGCGACTCCGGAGTCTGGCCGGGTTCCCGCATGAGGACGTCGATAACGGCACGGCGGCGCCTCAGATCGTCGATCGATAGGAGGGCATGCGCGAGGTTCTCGTTGCCCAGCAGAGCCGTGCGCGCGGCACGGTCCGCGAGAAGTACCTGAGTGAAACTGAACCGCTCGGCGTCGTCATTCATCTGGCTCAGGGCAAGACCCAAACCTGCGGAACCGGCCACGGCGATGCGGGCATCGGGAATCTCGAGTACACGGCGGCGGAGCCGGGTCACGTGCCCCACGGACAACTCAGCGGTGTGCGCATCGAGATGGCTCGCCAGTCCTGCGACGCACTCGGCCGATGCGAGCATCGCCTCCGTTTCCATGGCAGGGTCCGAGGCCCACGTGGCGATGAGTGCTGCCGTGTCGTCGCGACGGCTCATCTCCCCACGGCTATCAGGTGCGCTGAGTAGGTCATCAATAAGAGCCGTCATGTTGTGTGGCTGCATCGCCTCGCCGAGGGTGTCCAAGCCCAAACCGGCGGCAAGTGCACGGCGCAACTCCGGGTGACGCCGCGCCTCGTCGACGGCGTCGTCGGGATCGGCAGCGCTGGCCAAGACGTGGGCGACGACGTCGGACTCCGCGAGCTTGCCGCGTGCTACGGGATCCTCGAGCAGTGGCTGCAGAGCATCCGCCCCACCAACCCGGACGAACCGTGTTAGACCGTCGTTGCCGGCGAGGGCGGCGCGCGCCAGCGGAATCGCCGTGATCTGACGCACCACCTGCTGCCTGTCCTGCGGACCGAGCCCCTGGAGGATAGTGCCGACCGATTGGCTGCCCGCCAGCAGGATGACGTCATCCTGTGTGCGGAAGAGAGCCGACATGACACGCCTGTCGTCGGAGGTGCCCTCAAGGCAGTCCGCCAGAACCACGAGGTACTTCGATCCCAGCAAAGACCTGCGTTCGCCCGGAAGCAACCGGTTGAGACGGCCGACCCGCTCATCAATCCCGATGTCTCCAAGGAGCACCAGGAAATCCTTCCAGCCGCGATCGTCCATCGTGGCGATTCTCCCGTGGCCGAGTGGACACCGGGCGGACAAACTCTCCGTCCCCGGCGTGATCTTCCTTACGGGGCGATGGACGCGCCGTCGGTCGCGATGTCGCTCACAACGAGCGTATTCCCTTGCCACACCTCGGTCAGGACAAATACTCCGAACGTGCCCAAGTGCAGCACCACCGTGCCACCTGTCGAGGTCACTGTTGCTGCATAACTGAGGCGTGCGTCGCCCGGGCCGGGGCCGTCACCGAGGCCCAACGGATCCGGCCCCAGTTGGGTCTGAGCCTTTGTGATCATTTTCTGCTTGAAGGCTGCGGTGAACGGGCAGGTATCGAAAAGCGTGACGGCACTAGTGCCCCTTTCGCAGGTCTGTACGTTCGTTGTGCCGTAGACCTGCTGAGCAACCGCAATCAACTGCTGCTTCGTGGCAGTGAGTGGGGTCGGGGAGGTCCTCCCCGCCGACGGGCTGGGCGTCGCCACCGACGGGCTGGCCGTCGCTGCTGTCGCCGTGGAGGTCGATGAGGCTCCGCTGGTCCCGCAGCCAACCAGCAGGGCTATAACGCCGACGGCAAGGCTCACTAGTGCCGGGGCGGGGAACTGGACCTTCATGGCGGGTGGGGCTCCCTGAAATAGCCTCGCCTGAGCGCGGACCCTGCAATGGGAACAGACGCTTCACCGAAATTGTTACGCGCTGGACGCGATAGGTCGGCCAGTCCCGAGCCGGAAGTTTCCCTGGTACACCGGCTACGTGAAGACGAGAAGCTTCACCGCCAGAACCAGCAGCAGGATGCCGAAGATCCGCGTCAGCGTCTGGTTCGAAAGGTGGCCGGCAATCGTGGCGCCAGCGAGCGCACCGATGAGCAGCCCGACAGCAATGCCCGACGCGTAGTCGAGCCTCACCTCGTGGCGCTTGTAGTACTCGAGGAAACCCAGGGCACCCACGGGGAGCAGAAGCGCCGCCAGCGACGTGCCGGTGGCTTCCTTCTGCGTCAGGCCGAGAAGCAGCAGTGCTGGGACGATGACAACGCCGCCACCAATACCGACAAGACCCGAGAGCACACCGGCGCTGATGCCGATGGCCAGACCGATCGCGATGGCGACATACATGGGACGCCCTGCGTCAGTGCTCAGATGACCTCGCCGGGGGCACCGTCATGACCGACAAACTCAAGCTCAGCAGCAGCCCATGCACGCAAGCCACCTGTGATATTGCGGACGTCCAAGCCGGTGTCGCGCAGGAAGTCGGTGGCGCGGTCGCTGCGGCTGCCGGAACGGCAGAGCGCGAGCCAGGTCACCGTCTTGTCGATCTCCTTGGTCCGTCCACCGAGCTGCGCCAGCGGGATGTGGAGGGAGCCCTCAATGTGACCTGCCTGCCACTCATCGTCCTCACGGACGTCGAGGATGCGGGCCTGCCCTTCGCTGACGAGACGGTGAGCGGTGGCGACATCGACGTCGAGCGAGACCGAATTCATGGGCCATTCCAAAGACGGGCTGATGCGAGCGGCACACTGTAACTTTCCGGGACCGCTGCTTGTGCGCCTTGGGGATTCTGACGGGTCCGGGCTGTTAGAAGCGCCCGCGGAGGGGGGACCTGCCGTTGGAGGTCCGCCAGGCCAGGTAGAGCGCAACCGCCACGACGCCGACGTCGATGGGGGTCAGCCAAGCAATTCGCTGGCGGACGATGAGATCGAGGGAGAAGGTCGAGAACGCCTGCATCGGCCCCACGTTTTCGGTGCCTGCCGCGTATTCCAGGTAGGCGGTGATGATCCAGCCGACCCAGACCCCGGCGAGGGTGATGAACGCTCCGGCGGGTCCCAAGATCCAGTTGAAGCCTCGGGCACCTGACTGGATGGCGTATCCGACGGCCAGCGCGATGATCAGCGCCGGCACCGATGCCGCCTTCTGGGCTGTGGATCCCCAGAGGATTCCGGTGATGATGGCTGCAATAAGGCCTGCCGCCAGACCGAAAGGCACGTTGCCCTTGACCGTCTCGCGGGACTTGTCGCCCGAGTCACGCGACGGCGACCACGAGGCTGGCTGCAACGGCACGCCGTAGCTCTGGCCCTGAGGCGCCGCAGGTGCGGCTTCTTCCGGGAATTGGAAGAGTGGCTCTGCCTTGGACTGGCCATGGCTGCCGGTGTCGCGGGTAGGAGGCTGGCCTCCGCCTTGTTGCACGGATTCAGGCTACATCACGCCCGAGCCCTGTAACCACGCTGTGACTAACTCGCGAGACCCAAACC
>JBEPVH010000033.1:0-9472 GCA_041691115.1 bacterium
CGCGATCGGAGGTACGCCTCCCTGATCTGTAGGGAGTCCTGGCCGGAAGGGGGGATCATGAATTGCGCTCCTGCAACGTCCTGGGGTCCGGAGAACTCACGTGCCAGCGGCCTCTGTCGATAAAACGGGCCAGGCCGTCGAAGGTTACGTCAGGTCCGCGACCCTGTGTCGTTTGGCGCGGCTGCTGATCTTGAATCGACCTGACGGCTGTCGCCAAGTGTGTCAGCCGGGTACCCACGTAATGCGATAGCGGGAATGCTGGAACCGGGCGGCTATACTCGCGCCAAACGCCATTTTGAATTCAGATCAGGCAGCGGAGGCAGACGTGGACGACCAGGTTGACGTCCTTCTTATCGAGGACGATCCCGCCGCCCTAGAGATGTATCGGATGAAGCTGGAGATGGACGGCTACCGGGTCAATATCGCCATGGATGGCGAAGAGGGCCTGGCCAGAGCCGTCGAGTTGCGGCCCGACATCATCTTTCTCGACGTTCGCCTTCCCAAGAAGGACGGATTCGAGGTTCTCCGCGAATTGCGCGAGAACACCGACACCAAGGACATCCCCGTGGTCATCCTCTCCAACTACGGCGAGAAGGAACTTGTGGAGCGCGGACTGACACTGGGTGCGATGGAATTCCTCATCAAGGCTCAGACGACGCCGACCTCGCTCTCTGAGGGAATCAACGAGTGGCTGAAGGAGTAAGCGAGGTCCCGGCCGCGAATCCCGCACCGGGTCTTGACAAGCCGATCTACACCATCTCCGTCGCCTCGGAGATTCTCGGCACGCATCCCCGCACCTTGATGATGTACGAGAACATGGCGCTCGTCGTGCCGCAGCGCACCGGTACCAATCGGCGCCGCTATTCGCAGCGTGACATTCATAAGCTTCACGCCATTCAAACGCTCACGCGTAACCACGGTGTGAACCTCAAGGGCGTCGAGTACATCCTCGAACTGCTCCACATGTTGCGCAAGAAGAACATCAAGCCCCCCGAGTCGCTCGCCGACATCGACATCTCGCTCATCGAGGCCTGAGATGCCGGCGAAGGAAGAGGTGGAGGGGATCGTGGACTTGGGCCGCGGCATCGCTGATGACGCGCTCAGGCTGGTTCGTGCCGAGATTGACCTCGCCAAGGCTCAGGCCAAGGAAACCGCCCTGTGGCTCGGCGCCGGGATCGGCCTGATCTTCGCCTCGATGATGGCCCTGCTGTTCTACGTGATGTTCGCGCTCGGGACAGTGAATGAGGGCACGTCGTTCAGCGACAACTGGGCGTTCTTCGCCGCCTTTGCTGCGCTCATCCTGGCACCCATTCTGTTCTTGCTGTTCGGCAAGATCCACTGGATCGTCGGAGCCGTCATAGCGGTTCTGCCCCCCATCGGGCTGACCGCGTGGTTCTACATTTCGATTCTCATTTCTGATGAGGCCCGCAAGGGATGGGCGATCTCTGCGATCGTCTTCTTTCTCCTTGTGCTGGCATGTGCCGGCCTCGGCGCCCTGCTCCTGATTCGCGCCAAGAATCGCGGGCTGGGATTGAAGGATTCTCTTATGGAGGACGCGGCGTGGGCCAAGGGGTTGACGAAGCGCAACGCGAACGAGAACTGACCAAGCAGCAGCTTGAGAGTTCGCTCGACAAGTTTGAGGCGCGCGTTCGCGCTGAACTGGACTGGAAGACGCGGCTGCGCCAGAACGGTGCCCGCTATGCGGTGATCGGTGTCGCCGCAGTCGGCGTCCTCGCCGCCCTGATCATCCTGCGCATCAAGCTGCGCGGTGCCGACGAGGAGGAGGACGTGATCCACGTCTCCTCGCTGGCCGACATCGCCGTCGAACTGCAGGAACTGCGTCGCCAGGTGGAGCGCGGCAAGAACCGCGACACGCAGCCCATGTGGCAGAAGCTGGCAGTCAAGGGCTTTGCCGCCGCCGCCGCAGCCGCGGGGACCAGTGCCGCCAAGTCAATGATGGACCGGATGTCCGCGCAGGACGATTCGGAACCGTTCGACGACGATCTCCGTTAGACAGGTGACATGAGCCGGGACACGAGACGGGGCGACGTCCGGCGCCGCGCCGGATTGCCAGAAGCGCCGATTCAGAAGCAGCGCCGATACGGCATGCGCGCGAGGTGGCGCCGTGTCGTGATGGTGCTGGTCACCATCGGCATGCTGGTGTCCGGTGCACTCGCCGGCCTGGTCGCGTTCGCCGCGCTGACACTGCCCAATGTCGATGGCATCGACAAGGCAACGGGCACCATCCGCATCCTTGACGCGCACAACCAGCTCATCGCCGAGGTAGGTCTGGATTCGGTTCAACGCCACGACGTCAAGCTGGCGCAGATCTCGCCTCACATGCTCGACGCCATTGTTGCCGCCGAGGATCGCAACTTCTACAACGAGGGAGCGCTCGACGTTCCCCGCATCGGCAAAGCGCTTGTCGTGGACGTTCTCCTGCGCCGTCCGGCACAGGGCGCCTCGACCATCACGCAGCAGCTCGCCAAGCAGGCTTTCTACGGATCCGACGCCGCCAAGTCGCCGCTCCGAAAGCTCCGCGAGGCGATCCTTGCCAAGGAGCTTGATGATAAGTACACCAAGGGCGAAATCCTCGAGAAGTACCTCAACATCTCGTACTTCGGTGAGAACGCGTACGGCATCCAGGACGCCGCCAAACGGTTCTTCGGCAAAGACGCCATCAACCTGACGATTGGCGAGTCGGCGTTGCTCGCAGGACTGGTCCAGGCGCCATCCGCCTACGACCCGCGCAAAGATCCGACAGCCGCCTACGGGCGCATGAGTTACGTCCTCGATGGGCTCGTCAAGATCGGCAAGGCGACTGCCGCGGAGACGGCACCGCTGGATCCGTTGTCGGCCGATCCCAACATCGCCAAGGCGGCGCAGGCGGCACTCCAGGCCGATCTCAGCAAGGGTGTTCGCACGGCTAGTACCGGACCTGCGCCGCACTTCGCGCAGTACATCCAGGATCAGTTACGCGACATCTGTTCAGAGGACACCGGGCAGCTCAACACCGGGCTGACGGTCTACACAACTCTCGATCTGAGTATCCAAGCCAAGGCCAACAATGCTGTGGGCAATGGCGTCAACAAGCTGAAAGCGTACGGCGCCAACAACGGCGCGCTGCTGATGATCGATCCCAGAACAGGTGCCATCACCGCCATGGTGGGCTCCGCCGACTTCAACAACGACAGCATTGCGGGCCAGTACAACGTCACGCTGGCATCACGTCGTCCCGGGTCGTCGTTCAAGCCGTACGTCTACGAAACGGGTTTCATCAATGGGCTCGTCAAACCCGACACCATCCTGCAGGACACAGCCAACGAGTCGCGCAACCTTGGTGGCGTCCAGGACTTCGACAGAAGTTACCTGGGCAATATCACAGCCGCCAAGTCGCTGCTCAATTCACGAAACATCTCCACCGAACAGGCCATGCAGAAGGCGGGGGTGGACAACGTCATCAACTTCGCCACCAGCCTGGGTATCACGTCACCTCTGGAGCACAACGCTTCGACGGCCATTGGAACATCGGCTGTGCGCATGATCGACCACACGGGCGCCTACGCCGCGTTCGCCAACGGCGGCATCAAGGTCAAGCCGTACGGAATCAGCAAGATCATCAATGCCCAGGGTGATGGCGTCTGTAACTACCACCCGCCGGCAACCGCAGGTCAGGTCATGACGCCGCAGCAGGCGTGGACGATGACCAACATTCTTCGCGGCTACCAGAAGAAGTGGAACATCCCCTTCAAGTACGACACCGCCGGCAAGTCAGGCACCACCGATCAGTTCGTCGACGCCTGGTACATGGTGTACACGCCAGGATGGGTGGTGGCCACGTGGGCCGGGCACACGTCAGGCACCGACCCTGCCGAACATGCCATGAACGGATTGTTCGGCACCACCGAAGCCACGTACATCGCCGCACCGTTCGTCAACTCTCTGAGCACGCCCGAGAAGTTCGTACCGGTCCAGGGTGCCATGTCGGATTGCGATCCCAATGACTCCACGCCGGGCCAGCTGCCCACGTCGTGCCCCACGCCGACCCCATCGCCCACGGCAGTGCCGACCGATACTCCAGAGCCGACGCCCACAGACGGGCCGACCCTTCCACCTGTTCCCACTGCGTGTCCGACTGTCGAACCGACGGGCACCCCGCCGGCAACTGCTCCGCCGCCGATCGTCTGCTGACCCTCAGAGCGGTCTATCGACGTCCATCTGGGTGCGCGCTTCACTGACGGCGTTCTGACCCCAGAACGCCTCGACGTTGGGCGACGTGGACAGCGAGCGGGGAAGACAGCGGTCGACGTACACGATGCCGTCGAGATGATCGATCTCGTGCTGCACGATCCGGGCCTGCCAGCCTGAGAACTCACGAGACTGAGCCGAGCCGTGCTCGTCGGTCCAGTTTGCCGACACCCTGTACCAGCGCAGCACCAGAGCGCGGTAACCGCTCATCGAGAGGCAGCCCTCCCAGAACTCGCGGCGCTCGTCGCCGACCGCGGAGTAGCTGGCATTGATCATCACCGTGAACGGCAGATGAGCACGCTCCAGCAGGCCTGCATCGGGATCGGCGCCGATGCTCTCCTCGCGGTCTTCCAGCACGCACAGCCGGATGTCCAGACCGACCTGCGGTGCGGCGAGGCCGACGCCCGGAGCGGCATACATCGTTTGCTGCATGGCGCCGACGGTCACCCCGAGGTGCGGTGAGGCGATGTCGGCGGCACTCACATCACGCGTGCGCGTCCGCAGCACGGGGTTGCCCAACTGCACGATCGGCAACAGGGTGGCGTCGGCGGGCATCAATGGCCGCCGCGGGAAGACCAGCTCTAGTCCTGCCGGACGAGCTCGGCGAGACCCGAGTCGAAGCTCGCCAGAAAAGCGTGAACGTCAAGAACTTCGTCTGCCGAAATCGGCGTCGGGTTGCTGGGCATGCCCTCGTCGAACAGACGTACCCGTGCCGGCTCCTCCTCGTCCTCGGCGTCGCTGAACTCGCCTTCGGTCTGGAAGATGATCTGCAGCAGATTCTCGTCCTGACACGCAGCACACGTCACGCGAACGAGGGCCCGGTTGCCCTGCTGGGCAAGAACGTTGATCCCACAGTCCGCCATGTTTTGGCCGCATGCGGCACAGCGGTAGCGCTTTGCCTGCGAACGCAGCAGTTCGGGCAGGTCCATCGCACGAGTATAGACCGGCTCGGACTTTGCCCAAACCGCCGCCAACGTGCCGTAACCAGGCCTAGGCGACCGCCACTCGCGTACTCGGAGCAACCCAGGACGATTGCTACACTCGGCGTTCCGCTGGGGAGTGGCCAAGTGGTAAGGCAGCTGATTCTGGATCAGCCAACCGTAGGTTCGAATCCTACCTCCCCAGCCAAGCGCCCTAGTCACAACTTCAATTCCCGACGAGGGTTTTCGAGTGTGGACAAAGTGTGGACGAGAGAGCCACGTATCACCCGCTCAGTCGAGGTCATCGATGCGCGTAGCGGGAAGCCGCTACAACTGGTCGGGGCATGACCGTCAGGACAATTCACCGGCGTTGGTTGTTCTTTCTTGGGGTTACCGCCCTGCTTGTTATCGTCGGATGTGGGCCTCGGAGCGCACAGGCGGTGCCCTCTCCCACTGCTGCGATGACATACCTCGCAACTGTTCCGGATAGCGTCTTCGCCGGGATGGGATACCGATTCACCGCTCCCACGTCGGATGAGGCGACCGGCGTCTCCATTTCCCAGGCTAAGGCCGAACAAATCGCCGTCCGTGCTGCTCCGCTCTCCACCGCGAAAGTCAATTCCGCGGCCCTTGAGCACGTCACGAACCCGACCACCAACGCTCCGCCCAATGACGACCGATTGACCTGGGTGATTGATATCAGCCCTCCCGGCGGCGCGGTCCCCCCGATGAACGCTCCAGGGGGTTCAGGCCCGGTCAAGTACTGGATTGCTTGGGTGGATGCCTCCACCGGCGAAGAACTGGGTTTCGCCTTTCACGACTGAGGACCCAATGAACGCTCGTCGCCGCCTCTTTGCTGACCGCCGCAGTGGCAAGCTGCTGGCCGGAGTCATACTCGCCCTCGCTATCACGGGCTGCGGCGGTCTCCGGGGCGGACCAGGTGCGAACTCGGCCGCTTCCCAGACGCCTGTGGCCACTCCGACTCCAGTGGGCACCTACCTGCCGACCGTGCCAGATTCTGTTTTCGACCGCAACAATTTCCGCCTAACCCCACCGAGCGACTCAGAGGCTCAGAGCGCGACAGTCTCAAAGCAGCAAGCAGTATTGGCCGCCGATGGCCAAGCTCAGGCTCTAGGGGTCGGCCCAGCCCATTCATCGGTGCTTGCTGTCGTGTCGCGCACGCATCAGGTGGGTGACCCTCAGGCGCCACAGCTGCAGTGGGTAGTCGATATTTCGGCTCCGGCAGACGTCCCGTACACAAGCCCCAACGGCGCGACTCAGCGGCGCTATGTCGTGTGCTTCGTCGACGCCCGTTCTGGCCAGGTAGTGGGCTTCACATACTCGGGTGGAACCGGACCCCTGGTGCCCTGAGACGCCGACTTGTGTCCCAGCCGGTAGCCGCCGTGTAAACCAAGAGGCGTTGGCGGAGGTCTTAGTGCAAGCAACCATCCCGTCGTGAGGATTCAGCGAATGACGACGTCCTCCTCCCCTTGGAAGTCTGCTCGGTTGCTCGCCGTCGTGTTGCCCTTAGTTCTTGCGGGTTGTGGCCCACGTTCTGCCGCGACCACGTCCACTTCGCCGGCGGCAGATCTTTGCCCCTCCAAGGGAGTAGCGGCTGATTCGCCCATCTCTCCCCACTTGCCATCCCCTCCGGCGCCCGCGCCGTGTGTCACACCTGTTCCGGAGCCGACGTTCGGGGGTTTCACGAACCCTCACATGACCAACGGGCTCTACTCGGGCATCGGGTGGTCCGTGTACCCCGCCAGCACTGACGCGGCACCTGGGATCTCCGCCTCTGACGCAATCAAGACGCTGAAAGCGTTCGGGACGGCGTTCTTTGATGGCACCGTCGCAGAGCCCGTGCTTGTCCGGGCTCAGCACTGGAACGAGGGCATGCCGCAGCCAATTCTGGTGTGGTTCTTCGACCTCACTCCGGATCACCCGGTGCAGTTTCCCGGGCAGGCCTCACTCACAACCCCGACCTGGATGGCTGCGATGGTCGACGCACAGCCCGGTGATCTCGGCTTCGGGCGGGTGATCGCTTATGGCACAGGCGGCCAGGCATGACCGCGCGGAGGGCTTTACACCCCCGAATGACCAAGCGGTACCTTCTTGGCCTTGCCACCCTGCTTGTCATCGTCGGATGTGGCCTCGGAGCGCAGGCGGTGCCCTCAGGCCGCGTTCAGATTGGATACATCCCGGACGAATTCTGGACGAACGGACACACTGCGATTCTCGACCCTGGGGATGCTGCGGCAGCCGCAACGGTAACCAAGGCCCAAGCCGAAGCTACGGCTACGACGGGCGCCGAAGGCCTTTACGCGGGAGCTAAGCCGAATTCCTCGACGCTCGTCCTCGTTGAAAACGAGGGTGCGATGCCTCCCTCCGGTCTTTACTGGATCGTCGATGTGACCCCGCCCAACAGCGCTACTAGTGCCGATGGTAAGTGGCCTCGCTACCTCGCATTTGTCGACGCTCGCACCGGCAAGATGATGGGCACTATGCAGGTTGGCGCGTGAGACGAATTAGGGGATTGGTCGCAGCGGTCGACCCTTCAGACTCGAGTCCATGTTGCGAGTACCCACCAACACGATGAGGCGAGTTGTCTTCGGAATAGCTGCCGTGCTGATGCTCGCCGGTTGCGAGCCTCTGCATGGCGGAACGGGCGCCGATGCCACTGGACCCGCGCAAGCAACAGTCACACCATCGGGCTCGGTGCCCGACGAATGCACGCGGCCTGGCGCAGGCAAGAACGGCGGTCCAATTGCAGCCCATCTGGTGACCGTTCCGGACTGCGTCCTGGTGTACTTGGGGTTCGTGACCAAAGAGCCGACTGCCTCCGACCTCGCTGATGACCGCTCGCTCCAGGCAGATGCGGAGCAGACCGCCCTAGCGCGGGCATCACCTTTCTATCCTCATGTGAAGGTCCGCTCCTCTGTACTCGCGCGGGTCGCACTACCGCACAACAACCGTCCCGAAATGCTTGTGTGGATGGTCGACTTGACGCCGGACGGCGGATATCAGGGCGTGGGAATGCCTGCCCACGGCAACTATCTGATCGCGCTGGTGGACGCCAAGACCGGCGATTGGATCACCACCCAGGGCGGCTAACGCTCGCCATGCGCATTCAGGGCTGGGCACTCTGAAGTGAAACCGATCCCATCTCCCCAGCCACAGGCACCCCGGCATCTATGATTCCGCGATGCCCTCTCGCATCGTTCATTTTGAGATTCCCGTCGACGACGTTGCCCGTGCCCAGGATTTCTATTCCGCGGCCTTCGGCTGGACCCTGAATTCGATGGGTGAGGGCTACACGCTGGTCATGACGACTCCGTCGGATTCAACGACGGGTCGTCCCGTCGATCCCGGCGCCATCAATGGCGGAATGCTCAAGCGCCAGGTTCCCATCACTTCAATTGTCATCACAGCCGGTGTTGACGACATCAACGAGGCTCTCGCCGCCGTCGAGGCTGCAGGGGGCACCGTCGTCCGCGGTGCTGAGCCGGTGGGGGAGGCGGGGATCGCCGCGTACATCAAGGATCCCGAAGGCAACGTCATAGGGCTTTTCCAGCCGACGGGGAGCGACGCGGATCCTTCCTGACCGCGGAGTAGTCGTCGCGCTCAGATCTGCCTGCTCACGGAGGCTCCGTTGATGCGCACTCGCGCCGCCGTGGCCGCATTGCTGGCCGGTGGCGCCGTCGCCGCCTGCGGCGCGACGACGACAACACCTGCGCCCGCTACGGACACCGCGTCGCCGCCGGCATTGAGCGGCTCGCCGAGCGTGGCGACGATCGCCGGGCTTGCCGGCAAGTGGCAGGTGACCTCGGCAAAGATCACCTACACCATCACTGGTACTCCCGCCTTTTCTGAGTTGACTCTCTTCAAGCAGCCGCCGGGCACCTGGCGCACTGACACTGGCGCCGGCACCTCGATGGTGAGCACGTACAGCACTGAAGCCGGCCTGGTGACCTGCACAACGGGTGTTTGTTTTGCAGGCAAGGGCACCAGCGCAACCGTGCCCTTCATCGCAACGATCACCTCGCCGACCGGCGTGCAGACTGAGTTGGCGGCACTGAATGGCGTCACCCTCAGAGCGTCGCAAGAGACGATTGCCGGCGTGGTGTCCACGTGTTTCAGCTACAGCGGCCCGTCGGTCTCGCCTCCGTCGAGCCAGACGCCGCTCACGGCAGCGCCGGGTGACGGCCAATATTGTTTCTCGGCCGACGGCATGCTCACCCGCTTGAAGACGGCGGCGATCACGCTCCAAGCATCCGCTGTCTCATCCATCGTGCAGACATCAGACT
>JBEPVH010000034.1:0-9445 GCA_041691115.1 bacterium
TGCCGGGCAATACCACTGTTGTCTCGGTCAGCCATGCGACGCCTTCAGTGACGGGTGCTGTCGAGGGCATCACGGCTCCAACGTCGCTGCCGACTGCGCTCGCCACACCGGCTCCCAGCGCTGCGCCACCGCGACTTGTCTACATCGCCCCGCGGACGTGCGGCTCAGGAGATCTCGCATCGACCATCGTGGTCAAAGAACACGCACGCGTCGCCCACCTGCACAGCACCCGCAGCTTCACGGCCACAGCGACGAGCACGTTCACCGGCACATCGCATGGCTGCATGCTCAGCGCCGGGACTACCGTCATTGACGTCCTGGATGCGGATGGCGACGTCGTGACCTCGTTCGCTGCGCACACGACCTCATTCGGTGAAGGCGATGCTGTCACAGGCGGCCCAGGTCCGGGCAGCACCACTGAGGGTCAGTACCCGTTTGGCTCCGGCAACGTCATCCGCTTCCGTGTCATCTCCGGCGGCCATGTCATCGCCACGGCGACGACACCCCTGGTCAAGCCAGTGTGGACTGCTCCGACCTGGAGCCCCAACCCGGCGTAGTCACCTCGAGGTCGGCTGGGCCTCGGGAGCGCGATTGGCCAGTGCTGTGGCTGTTGCCTCGGCGGCACGTCGGCCCACTTCAACGGGCACCGGGCCACCATGAAGGATGTTGTCGGCATGCTCGAACCATGCTGTGTCGTTGGCGACAGCGGCGATCGCCGGCTCACCACCGAGGCGGGCCGCGAACCGGGCGGCAATCCATGCCAGACGGCCGGAGTTGGTGTCCTCGGCGAAGGCTGATGCCTGCTCGCTGAGGCGGGATGCGATCGAGAGTTGGGCCATGCGCCGCGCCAGGCGACGCATCGGCAGTTGCTGGGCATCAGGAGCAGCGTCGACCAAACCTGCGAGGTCGGTCTCGATCTTCCGCAGTTCGCTCAGCAGAACCTGAGCCAGAGGTGCGGTGGGGGAGTCGCCCGATGCACTTTCGGCGCGACGTTCGACGTCAGCGAGGAATCCGGGCCCGGCGCCATGGCCGAGAGCGCGCAGAACGTCTAGAGCGATGACATTGCTCGAGCCCTCCCAGATGGCGTGCACATAGACGTCGCGCAGGATGCGCGCGTCAGGCCAGTCCTCGATGAAGCCATTGCCACCGCGCACTTCCATGGCGTCTGTCGCGGAGATACGGGCACGTTCGGTGAGATAGCCCTTGTACAGCGGCGTCAGCATGCGCAGTGCACCGTCGGCTTCGGAGTTGCCCGAATCCGCGGAGTCGAGCAACTCGCTGACGCCGACCGCAGCCGTCAGGCCGGCGGTGGCGTCGACGACGAGCTCAGCAAGTGAATCGCGCATCAGCGGGTGGAGGTCGAGGCGCTTGCCGAAGGCTTCGCGCCGCGATGTGTGCTGCAGCGCCTCGAATGCGTTGCGGCGCATTGCCCCGGCGGTGGCTGTGGCAATGCCCACGCGGGTGAGCGACACCATATCCATCATCTGGCGCATGCCCTTGTCGATCTCACCGACCTGCCAGGCGAAGGCACCATTGAGACCCACCTCGGCGGAAGCCATTGCCCGCGTGCCGAACTTCTCCTTGAGGCGGTGAATGACAAAGGAGTTGCGCGTCTGGCCCTCGACGTGGCGCGGCATGAGGAACAGCCCAAGTCCCTTGGGGCCGGCCGGCGCACCCTCGGGTCGCGCCATGACGAGGATCAGATCGGAATGAGGGCAACTGCAGAACCACTTCTCGCCGTGCAGTCGCCAGGTGCCGTCGGACTCGCGCACGGCGCGGGCCTCGTTGGCACCGACGTCGGAGCCGCCTGCCTTCTCGGTGAGGAACATGGCGGAGCGCAGATGGTGTCCTGTGTCGTCGGCGATACGCGGCACCCAGCGGCGCGCCAGCTCCGGGTCGTTGCGCTCGAGGCAACGCGCCATCGCATCCATCATGCCGATGGGGCAGCCGGTGATGGACTGGTCGGATTGCAGGAACAGATAGAGGAGTGAGCTGACCATCGCTCGCGGCGCGCGCTGCTCAAGTCCGCGCCATCCCGGGGAGTACGCCGCGCGTACCGCGCCATACGACAGGACGATGCGCTCGATTTCGTAGTACGCCGGATGGAAGTCGATCTCGTCGATGCGATTGCCGGAACCGTCGTACTGACGCAGAACGGGCGGATTGCGGTCGGCTTTGCGCACCAGTGGCTCGATGCGTTGGGGGACCTCATATCCCGCCTGCGCCAATGCCGCCTCGGCGGCCGGCCAGACTGCCTCGCCGACCGTGCGGCGGGTCAGCCATTGCAGATGCTCGTCCGGCTTGTACCAATCGCTTGCGTCGGACGGCGGGATGTGGCGGCTGCCGGGGTCGCTGGGGAGCATCGCCGTCACTGTACCCGAGGTCTGCTGCCGTCGACGGCAAATCCATGACGGGCGTATACGTCGCGGAGCGCCCGGGGTGTGTCGGTCATGATGCCGTCGATCCCCATGTCGAGCAAACGATTCATGGTCGGCACGTCGTTGACTGTCCAGACGTGGACCGGGATCCCCTGGCCGTGCGCGGCTCTGACGAATGCTCTGTCGATGATGCGAATCCGTTTGCGACTGAGCGGCACCTGTACGCAGTCAGCCCCGCCCGCGGGAAAGCGGCCGGAGAGCGAGGCGAATCGAGCCCGAGCCACAGCCCGGGGACCCATCGAGGTGCAGACGGCGTCGCCGCCGAGACTGCGCACACGTGCCAGACGCGAGTCGGAGAAGGCGCCGATGCACACTCTGTCGAACGCATCGGCCTCTTTGACCAGAGCCATGACGGTGTCCACTGCGTCGTCCGCCTTGATGTCGAGGTTGACGCGGACATCTGGCCAGCGCTTCAAGAGTGCATCTAACCGAGGCACCCGTATGTCCTGGCCGCGGAAGGGGAAGGTGAGACCGTGGTCCGCTGTGAACGTGTGTCCGGCGTCGGCGCCTTCGACGTCAGCGATGGTCAGGGCGGCGATGGCGCCCGCCTTGTCGGTGACGCGATCGAGTTCAGCATCGTGGAATGCCACGGCGACACCGTCGGACGTCACGTGGACATCCGTCTCTATATAGGTGTAGCCCATGGCGACTGCCGCCTCGAATGCCGGCATCGTGTTCTCCGGTATCTCACCGGCGCCACCTCGATGGGCAAAGCCAATGGGCCCGGGGGTATTCAGGAACGCGTGACGGGCTCGCGGCATCGAGGCGAGAGTACGGCATCGGTTGAGCGACAGCCCTGTGGTGAACACCATGTTCGTTACGCGTTGACCACAGATCTGTCATCCGGCCCACGATCCGGGCGGGGGGTCCGTTCCTACGATGCAGACACACACCGGCGGGTTTGTGAGGAATTGGGATGTGGAATCAACTCCGGGCGCGGACGGGCCGTGGAACGGCGACCGTTGAGCCTCTTTCGGGAATAGCGGCGGAAGAGGGCATTCTGCCGTGCAGCGCGCTCGGCTGCAACGAACGCACAGGCATCGCGTGCGAGCATGTCGACAGGCGTATGCGCCTCTGCCGCACCGCATGGTGCCCGGCGCACCGCCACATCATGTTTGACAGGTCGTTCTGTGCCATTCACTCGGCTCAGCTCGCTGCCTCGTCGAAGCCGCACCCCGACACCGTCGCGGCGACGGTGGAGTGGTTCGCCATGGCGGCCGAGGACGACATCGTCAATCTCATGAACTTCCGCACCCAGAGGCAGACCGCTGTGCTCGAGGCAGAGTCGCTGGCACCGACGCAGGCCGGCGGATTTATGCGCGGCTGGACGGTGCGCGATTCCGAAGGAATGACACACCGCGTCGCCGTCGAGGTTCGGCCCACTGCCAGCGACATCGTCCGTCTTTCCACGGACGGCAACCTGGTTCGCATGATCGTTATTCACCCGGCGATGCTTGATTCGGATCCGCGCCGTGCGGACCTGGACTGGCTTTTCCGCGAGGTCGTCGTGCCGACCTCCACTGCCGCAGGCAGGACAGCCGATGCCGATACCGCACTGACCGGTGCGCCGCAAGCGCGGCCGGTACATGTGCAGGAGATGAGCCGCCGATGAGCAAAAACATCAGGGACCGCATTGCTGGAGCCGGGTCGATAGCTCCCGACGCTCCCCTGATGCGCCTGCTCCGCCGCGGCATCTTTGCGCGCGGCGTATGCAGCGACATCGGGTGTCAGGAAACCACAACCGCACGCTGTGAATATGAGGACCGCCGCAACGAGCAGTGCCCGTCCAACGGCTGTGCCCGGCATATCCACGCCTTCCGGCGCCGCCCCTACTGCGGCGCTCATATCGCTTCGGTCAGCCCAGCCCCCGTCGGCGAACACAAGATTGCTCTGGCTCTCGATTGGCTGGGTCGTGCCATCGACGACGACGTCGTGGCGATGCTGCGGTCGATCGCTGCTGAGTCCGGCGAGAACCTCATGGGGGAGGGCGTACGTTTCGGCGCCGTCGGCCTCGAGCGAATCCGGATCTGGGAGCGCACATGGAAGACCTACTCCGAACTCGGGGTAGGTTGCCGCGTTTCCATCGGCATCGCCGACAAGGACCCCGACATCGTGCAGATCCGCGTCAACTCGTCGGTGGTGACAACGCTGGTCACCCCATGGGAGACGTCGCGTCGGGCACAGCCGCGGGACTTCTCCGACCGCCTCGTCGCCCCCGTCATCGTGCCCATGCGAACCGCGGTTGAGATCTGGCTCAACAACACGATGATCAAGCTCGAGGGTACCTCGCGGCTTCCTCGCCACTGAGCGACTACCATTGCGCGATCTCAGGGGTCAGGAGGGGGGCGCGATGGCACTCAGGATGCGGACCGGAACTGTTCAGGTCGAGGGTCTGACCGACGCCGTGTCGTTCACCGGGCGTCCGCCGTTCCTCTCGGTGAGAACCGCCGACACTGAGGAATGGGGAGGCAGTCGTCCCGCCGTTGTGGCCATGGCGGCCGTCGTAGGCATCGTCGGCGGGTTCATCGGCCTTGTTGCTGCGCCCTTCGTCATTCTCGGCGCTCTGACCCTGCCGATCTGGAGCCACTTCCCCGGCATCCGCGACCACATGAAGCTGCGCGTTTCCTGGCAGAGCAAGGACGTCACCGATGCCTTCACGGGCGTCAAACGTGTTGCACTGGAGACGGGCCTCGGCCTTGCCGCCGCCGTCGTGGCAACCGTAACGCTGGTGCCGCTTTCGATCTTCGCCATCGTCTCGTCGGCAGCACTGCTCTTCGTGGGCACGCCCATTGCGGCGGCCCAATCCACAGGCCACGCCTACGCGGAACACCGCCGCGCCAAGGCGGCAGCCCGGACTACTCCGGTCACCGTCGCTGGTCCCTGGGCTGCCGCCGAGATGGCCGAGCCCGCGGCACCCCAGGCGCGCATCGAACTGGCCGGACGCGCAGCCCCGGCGGTTTCGCAGCGCAGCGTCGTCACCGCAGCTCCCCGGCCCCCGGCCGACCTCGGCCTGGACTGAGCGCGGTCAGGGGCAGACGATCGCCCCGTTGACGATCACCGTCTTGACGGTTCCGAATCCGCCCTTGAGGACGGCGTGGAATGCCGTGGTACCCGTCTGAGTCCAGCCGACGATGCCGGCTGACGAGGTGGACCACCACGAGTCCTCGGTCCCTCCCTGTGGGGTGGACGGCTCTCCAAGGCTGATCCGGATATCGCCGTTGATGCCATCTCCCTGCGCCGCACTCGGGTCGAACAGATTCAGATCGTATTCCCGCCCTCCCAGTGTTCCGCTGGCAGCGACGGACGGCGGTGGAAAGGGAGCCTCCGGATGGCAATCGGTCTTGACCGACGTCAGCGAGCCCGTCAGGTCCCCTGACAACGTGACGGTCGTCGTGGTGATAGGGGTCGCCGTCGGGACAGCCGTCGGCGTCGGCGTAGCAGTGGCAGTGGCAGTGGCGGTGGCAGTGCTCGAGGGAGCACTGGGTGTCGCGGTGGTCGTGCTGCACGCGCTGGCCAGCAGAGCGGCGGCGATCGCAGCGGAGAGGAGGGTTCGGGTGGAGTTCATGGACGGAGAGGATGCCACGGAAGTCCTGGGCTTGCCAGACCGGAGCCGGCCCTCGAACGGCATTCGCCGAGGCCGCCGCGTTAGGATCGCCGCGGTCGCCTGATTCAGGTGAAAAGGGGCGGAGGGCGACCGCCGCCCCCGGAGTTGCGCAGATGGCCGAGGCCTCGCCGACGCTCGGTTCCCCCGGGCACGCCGGACCCGGGCTTTGGGCCAGGCTCCGCCGCGACAAGCCCTGGTGGCTGCTCCCCGTCACGGTCATCGCCGTGCTCGGTGGATTCACCATCTACGGCACCTGGACTGCGGTCTGGGGAGGCATCTCGGATTGTTCCTTGGCGCAATACAACTGCGGGCCTTACCTCTCGCCGTTCTACTCGCCGAAGACAGGCGCCTTCTTCCTGCCCAAGCCGTTCAACTCGCCGGCGCTCTGGATCCTGCCGATCCCGTTGCTGTTCAGAGCCACCTGCTACTACTACCGCAAGGCGTACTACCGCTCTTTCTTCTGGGACCCGCCTGCATGCGCCATCGGTGAGCTGCGGCACCGCAAATACCGCGGTGAGACGCAGTTCCCCCTGATCCTCAACAACCTGCATCGCTTCGCCATGTACGCCGCGACGATCGTGGTGGCATTCCTCTGGATCGATGCCATCGAAGCCTTCAGTTATGCGGGCAAGGGCTATATCGGTCTCGGCACCGGGATCATGCTGCTCAACGTCGCCCTGCTCTCCGGCTATTCGTTCTCGTGCCACTCGTTGCGGCACCTGGTGGGCGGTTCAGTGGACTGCTTCTCGGACGTGAAGTTCGGCAACGCCCGCCACAAGCTGTGGACCTGGGTGACGACACTCAACGAACGCCATCCCATGTACGCATGGCTGAGCTTGTTCTCGGTGGTCATCACCGATGTCTACATCCGCCTTTTGATGAACGGCACGTTCGTCGATCCCCACATCACCTTCTGATATGAGCGAGTCCTACACGACCCACGAATGCGATGTCCTGGTCATCGGTGCCGGCGGCGCCGGAATGCGCGCCGCCATCGCCGCCGCCGACGCCGGCTGCAGCACGATCGTTGTGACCAAG
The DNA here is from genome assembly GCA_041691115.1 of bacterium. Lineage (GTDB taxonomy): Bacteria > Chloroflexota > Dormibacteria > Aeolococcales > Aeolococcaceae > JBEPVH01. Next base: position 7,081 of record JBEPVH010000034.1, read on the forward strand.
TCCCTGCTGGGCAAGGCGCACACCGTCATGGCCGAGGGCGGCATCGCTGCCGGTCTGGGCAACGTCGATTCCCAGGACGGCTGGGAGACGCACTACGCCGACACCATGCTCGGCGGCCAGTTGCTCAACAACTGGCGGATGGTCGATCTCTACTCCCGTGAGGTCATCGACCGCGTGTACGAGCTGGAGCGCTGGGGCGGCCTGTTTGACCGCACCGAAGAGGGCTACATCTCGCAGCGCGCTTTCGGTGCTCACTCGTGGCGCCGGCTCTGCCACGTCGGCGACCGTACAGGCCTCGAACTGATCCGCACCTGCCAGGACAAGCTCGTCCACACAGCGGGCGCCGAGGTGTACATGGAGTACACGCTCACCAAGCTCCTCAAGGACGGCGACCGTGTCTGCGGCGCCTCCGGCTACCGCCGCAACGACGGCAAGTTCGTCGTCATCAAGGCGGGCGCCGTGATCATGGCCACGGGCGGCTGGGGCCGCATGTACCGCCATACATCCAACTCCTGGGAGGGGACAGGCGACGGTGCCTCGCTGGCGTACGCCGCTGGTGCCGACCTGCTTGACATGGAGTTCGTGCAGTTCCATCCCACGGGAATGATGTGGCCGCCCGGTGCACGCGGCATCCTCGTCACCGAGGGTGTGCGTGGTGACGGCGGAATCCTCAAGAACTCGGATGGCCGACGCTTCATGGAGGACTACGACCCCAAGAAGATGGAGCTGTCCTCGCGTGACGTCGTCGCCCGCTCCATCTACAAAGAGGTCAAGGCGGGTCGCGGCTCACCGCACGGCGGCGCCTACCTCGACATCGCGTCGCAGCGTTCTCCCGAGTTCATCAAGAAGAAGCTGCCGTCGATGTACGAGCAGTTCCATGCTCTGGCCGCCGTCGACATCACCAAAGAGATGATGGAAGTCGGCCCCACGATTCACTACACGATGGGCGGCATCCGCGTCGAGGCCGAAACGGCTGCGACAACGGTTCCCGGCCTGTACGCCGCGGGCGAAGCCGCCGGCGGCCTGCACGGTGCCAATCGCCTGGGCGGCAACTCGCTGGGTGACATCCTTGTCTTCGGACGCCGCGCCGGTGAAGCCGCTGCCGAGTTCGCCAAGTCCAAGGGCACCACGCGCAACGTCTCCGAGAAGGAGATCGCCGCCGACCAGGACGTGATGCTGGCGTACCTTGATCCCGCCGCAGCCAAGGACGGTGAAAATCCGTACCACCTGCATACAGCCCTCCAGGACGCGATGCAGGACGACGCTGGCATCGGCAGAACCGAGGAGTCGCTGAAGCGCTCGCTGAATGCCATCGGTGAGTTGCGCGAGCGCGCAGCCAAGATGCGCGTCGGCGGCGGCCGCGTTCTCAACCCCGGCTGGCACACGTGCGGCGACGTCGCCCACATGCTGACCGTCTCCGAGGCCATTGTTCGCAGCGCCATCGAGCGCAAGGAGAGCCGCGGCTCGCAGTGGCGTTTCGACTTCGACGCCAAGGATGACGAGCTGGCCAAGGTCAACTTCGTGGCTCGCAAGAACGGCGACTCGATGAAGGTGGAGTCGATCCCCAACGAGCCGATGCCCGCCGAAGCGCTGGCGCGGCTTTCCAAGAGCCGCTTTTACGACCGCGACCTCCTGCCCGCCCGCTACAAGGACGCGGCACCCGAGAAGTCCGAGGTGAAGGTATGACCGCCAACGGCGTCAGCGAAGCACCAGCGCGCGACGAGGCGGGCCTCACCGGCGAGACCCACACCCTGAAGATCTTCAAGGGCGTGCCCGGCGGCGAACAGGGAGACCACTCGTACGAAGTACCGGGTGTCACCGGCATGGTCGTCCTGGACGCCATTCACTACATCCAGAAGAACGTCGACACCGACCTCGCATGCCGCTGGAATTGCAAGGCAGCGAAGTGCGGTTCGTGCTCGGCGGAGATCAACGGCAAGCCCGCTCTCATGTGCAAGACGCGCATCGACGAGCTGCCCGAGGGCGACATCACAGTCCGCCCCATGAAGGCGTTTCCGCTCATCAAGGACCTGGTGACCGACGTCTCGCGCAACTACGAGGTGAACAAGGAGATTCCGCCGTTCACCCCAGCACCGGACGACGGCAAACCGTGGAAGATCAAGCAGCGCGACATCGAGCGTCTTTACGAGCACCGCAAGTGCATCGAGTGCTTCCTCTGCCAGGACACGTGCCACGTCCTGCGCAACCACGACCACTCACAGCGTTTCTACGGGCCGCGCTTCTTCGTCCGCGCCGCATCCCTGGAAATGCATCCCAAGGACACTCTGGACCGCGTTGAGCAGGTCCGTGACGCCGGAGGCCTCGGCTTCTGCAACATCACCAAGTGCTGCACCGAGGTGTGCCC
>JBEPVH010000035.1:0-9347 GCA_041691115.1 bacterium
TCGCGCGCCTCGGCCTGGTCACCAAGGTGCTCGGGGGTGACCAGAGCAAAGCGGCTCAGCGGCTCGAGACGATCGCGGGCATGGCGGCACGCAGCAACTCCGTCCGTGAGGTCGTGCACAAGTACAAGGCGCAACACGGCGACGAGGCTCCCGGGGTCTCCTGAGCCTCAGCTCTTGTCGGGGCCGCCCTCGGAGTCCAGGTCGGGCAGGTTGAGCTCGTTGACCCAGTTGCGGATCTTGGAGAGCCTCTCCAGCTCCTCTTCGTCGGTCTCCTCGCTGTGGTCGCCGCCGTCGGCGTCGGCCTCAGGCAGGACGCCCGCCTTATCGAGAACTTCGTCAGCGACAAATATCCCGGCACCGACCCGTACAGCGACGGCGATGGCGTCGGACGGGCGGGAATCGATCTCCAGATCCTTGCCATCCAGTGACGCCACGATCCGGGCGTAGAAGACCTCGTTGGCCAGGGCAGTGATGACCACCCTGTCGACTGTCATGTCGGCGGCCGAGAGGATGTTGGTGAGAAGGTCATGGGTGATCGGACGCTCCGGCGTGATGCCGGTGATCTTCAGCGCGATCGCATTGGCCTCATTGATGCCGATCCAGATCGGCAGGTAGCGATCGGCCGACTTCTCCTTGAGGATGACGACGTGCTGGCTGGTCGGCATATGCACGCGAATCGAGTCGACCGTCATCTCAACGAGATCGCCCATGGGCCGATCATAGTGGAGGGCGTCATCGCGGGCCTGCTGATCTCCAATTCGGATGTGGCTGCCGCGGGAGTGGCGCGCCCGCTGGCTACCATTGGCAACGATGCCGCGTGACACCCTCCTGCTCATTGACGGGCACGCGCTCGTGTACCGGGCCTTCTTCGCCATGCCGGCGCTGACCAACACCCGGGGCGAGATGACCAACGCCACCTACGGCTTCACGTCGATGCTGCTCAAGGTCCTGGCCGAGGAGCATCCGACGCACGCCATCGCGGCGTTCGATCCCAAGGGCCCGACGTTCCGCCACGAACAGGATGAGACGTACAAAGCCAACCGGCCGGAGATGCCCTCCGATCTGCGGCCTCAGCTGCCATGGTCGCAGGAGATCTGCACGGCGCTCGGCATTCCATTGGTGATGGTCCCCGGCTTCGAGGCCGACGACGTCATCGGGACGCTATCGCTGCAAGCCGAAGCGGCGGGGATGAACGTGATCATCCTCACCGGCGATCTCGACGCCTTGCAACTGGTGACCGACTCGACGGTGGTGTACGCACCCAAGCGCGGCATCTCCGAAACGGTGATCTACGACGTCGGCAAGGTTGACGAGCGGTTCGGTTTCGCGCCACCCAAGATGATCGACTACAAGGCACTCCGCGGCGACCCGTCGGACAACATTCCCGGCATTCCCGGAATCGGTGAGAAGACGGGAATGAGTCTGATCCAGCAGTACGGCGACCTCGAGGGTGTCCTCGCTGCAATCCCCGAGATGAAGGCCGGCAAGCTCCGCCAGTCACTGGAGGAATACTCCGAGCAGGCGAGACACAGCCGGGTCATGGCGACCATCCGCCGCGACGTCGACATCACACTTGACGTTGCTGGCGCGCTGATCGACGGGTACGACGAGACAGTCGTGCGCGAACTCTTCGACCGCCTGGAATTTCGCTCTCTGTTGCCGCGTCTTCCTGCATCCGGCGACGTGCAACCCGAGCCGGTTGCCGTGGAGCCGTTGTTCGGCGACGTCGACACCGAGGTCATCCGCGATGCGGGTGTGGCGTCGGCCATGGCCGAGCGTCTGCGCGACGGTGGCGGCTTCGCCATGCGCACCCTTGCCGACGCTGCCGGTATCGCTGCCATTGCTCTGGCAGACCTTGAGGGCGATCACGCCTATCTGATTCCGCTGGGCGACACGCTGGATCGTGCGGTCCCTGAGGCGGAGGCGACTGTCACCGCACTGCTGGCTGATGCGACAGTTCCCAAGCACGCGTATGACCTCAAACGCGAGATGGTGTTGTGGCATCACCGCGGCGTTGAGCTCAGGGGGCTGGGCTGGGACCTCATGCTGGCGGCCTATCTCGTCAACACCCGGACGCGCGTGGCCTCGCCGTCGGTGCTGGCCAAAGATCTCTGTGGCATCGAGGTGGTCGATGACGACGTCTTCGTCGGATCCGGGCGCACACGGCGGCCGCTGAATTCCATCGAGGCCGATGAACTGGCAACGCATGCGGGCGCATGGGTCGCCGCGATCGGGCCCGTCGAGACGGCGCTGCGGCGCCAGCTTGATGCGGCGGGTGTGACGCCCATGCTTGACACCTTGGAGATGCCGCTCATTCCGATCCTCGCCGCGATGGAGGAGGCAGGGGTGCGCGTCGACAAGGAACTCTTCGCGCACCTCAGCGTTGAGTTGGGTCAGCGCATCAGCGCCATCGAGGCCGAGGTGCACGGTATTGCGGGCCACGCCTTCAATCCCGGTTCGACGCAGCAGCTTGCGACAGTCCTCTATGACGAGCTGGGTCTGGCGGCGGGCCGCCGCACCAAGACGGGCCGTTCCACCGATGCCGATACCTTGGACTCGCTGCGCGAAGAACATCCGGTGGTGGCGCTGGTTCTTGAATGGCGCCAGCTCACCAAGCTCCGCGGCACCTACGTGGATGCCCTTCCACAGTTGTGCGATGCCGCTTCACGTATCCACACGTCGTATGGGCAGGCGGTGGCAACGACAGGTCGCCTCTCGTCATCCGACCCCAATCTGCAGAACATCCCTGTCCGGTCCGAATGGGGCATGCGCATTCGCCGCGGGTTCGTGGCCGGGCCGGGCATGCGTCTTGTCTCCGCCGACTACTCGCAGATTGAACTGCGGGTGCTGGCTCACCTCTCTGAGGAGGACGAGCTCGTCGCCGCCTTCCAACGCGGCGAGGACGTACACCGGCGCACCGCCGCCGAAGTCTACGGAGTCGATGCTGCGGCGGTGACGCCGGACATGCGCCGAATCGCCAAGGTCGTCAACTTCGGCGTCCTCTACGGACTCTCCGACTTTGGCCTGTCGCGCGACACCGGAATGCCACGGGCCGAGGCGGCTGCCTTCATCGAGCGTTACTTCGCATCGTTCCCCAAGGTCACCACCTACCTCGAGTCGATCCGCAACCACGCCCGTGAGTACGGCTGGGTGGAAACGCTCATGGGTCGCCGCCGCCATCTTCCCGATATCCGGGCAGCCAATCGCCAGCTGCGCAATGCCGCCGAGCGCATGGCCGTGAACATGCCGATGCAGGGGACCGCCGCCGACATCATGAAGGTGGCGATGATCAGCACGGATACCGCCTTGCGCGAATCCGGCACCGGTGGCCGCGTGCTGCTGCAGGTGCACGACGAACTTGTCGTCGAAGCCTCTGCCGATGCCGCCGACGTCGTCGGTGACGTGGTCCGCGCCGCGATGGCGGGTGCTGCAGAACTGCGGGTACCTCTCGTCGTCGACGTCAAGGCGGGCGACAACTGGGCGGATATGAAGCCGGTGGCCGCGGCCGCCGTGTTGTAAGCGGCGTGCCCGAACTTCCCGAGGTCGAGACGGTGGTGCGCGACCTGCGCACCGAACTGACGGGCAGACGCTTTGAGAAGGTCACCGCCGAGCACCCCAAGATCGTCCGGTTCCCCTTACCCGCCGTGTTCTGCCGCAGCCTCACTGGACGCACCGTCACCGGCGTCGAACGGCGCGGCAAGTTCATCATCTGCCGCCTGGACTCCGACGATGACCTGGTCACCCATCTGGGCATGACGGGTCATCTGCTGGTGACGCAGCCGACAGTTCCCGAGGCACCGCACACCCATGTGCGAGCACTGCTCGATGACGGCAGGGAACTGCGCTACGACGATGCGCGCCGCTTCGGGCGAATGTTGCTGGGCCCGCGCGAGATCCTCGAGAGCGCGCACGTTCTGCCCCGCCTGGGCATCGAGCCCCTCGGTGAGCACTTCACTCCCGAAGCATTCGCAACTGCATTGAAAGGCACCACGCGCCAACTCAAGGCGGCGCTCCTCGACCAGTCGCGCGTCGCCGGTCTGGGAAATATCTACATCGACGAGGCTTGCCATCTGGCCGGGATTCGGCCGACGCGGCGCGCCCATCGTCTGCGCCGCAATGAACGTGCAGCACTGCGCGACGCCATCGTTGCCATCCTCACGACGGCGGTCGACAACCGCGGATCCTCCGTCGACACATATCGCGACGTCTGGAATGCACAGGGCAAGAATCAGGAGGTTCTCCGGGTCTACGGCCGCGGCGGCGAGCCCTGTTTGCGCTGCGGCAGGGCCCTCAAGCAGACGGTTGTCGGTGGCCGCACCACCGTGTTTTGTCAGGAGTGCCAGCGCTGATGCGCGTCACCCTGGTCACCTACGACGACACTCCGCCCGAAGGCGGCCAGGGTGTTCTGGTTCGTGACATGCGCCCGGCTCTCGAATCGCATGGTGTCGACATCACGACGGTCTCGGGCCGCGGCGACCACGCGATCTCATATCGCCGCGTCACGCGGCGCGCACCTCTAGATTTCTCGTTGCACGTCAGCCGCCATCCCGAGGTACTCGCCGCCACCAATCCCGATGTTCTCCATCTGATGGGAGGGCCGGGCGGCGTCATGCTCACCCGGCGCCGGCCATGGCCTGTCGTTGTCACTGCCAACCACACCTACTCAGGCGTCTACGGCAAGACCTCGCCGCGCCGCGCGCTCTCTGTCTTCGAGGCCCAGTGCTACCGCCTGGCGTCACACATCGTTGCCATCTCCGCTGACACCGCGACGGCGGTGCGCGCCATGGGGATCCCACGGTCGCGTGTCGAGGTGCTGCCGCCTGGGGTCAACGCTCCAGCAAAAATCGACGAGGCGCTGCGCGTCCCCGGCCGGATCCTTTTCGTGGGACGGCTGGAGTCGGAGAAGGGCGTAGCCGATGCCCTGGCGCTGATGCGCGCCTTGACGACTGCCGACGAATCGGTGAGCGGTGTTGTCATCGGCCGCGGGCATTTGGCGGAGATGGTGACGCGCTCCTGTGATGCCGGACCGCGGATGACCTACCTGGGCGGCGCCGACGATGCCCGGCTGGCGCAGGAGTACGCCGCTGCTTCCGTCGTCGTGGTGCCGTCGCGTTACGAGGGACTCGGGCTCGTCGCTCTTGAGGCGATGGCCGCCGGTGCCGTTGTCTGCGGCTACGACGTCGTTGGCCTCCGCGACGCGGCTCTCGGCGTCGCGCCACTGGTGGCGGCAGGCGATATCCATGCCCTCATAAAGGAGGTGCGTGCCCTGCTCGACGATGACGCGCGCCGTGCCGACCTCGCAGCCCGGGGCCGTGCTGCCGTGCTGGCGACGCATTCGTGGGAGGCCTACGCACGCCGCCTGGTGGAGATCTACGCGACGATCTGACGATGTTGTCCGCCCGCTGTCCGTGGCAGTGGCCCACACTGCCGGTCGATGGGGAGGACGACATGGTTATCACGGTGACTCGCGGCCGCGGCTGCTTTGGTGGTGGCGTCGACGCCACCCTCGACCCCACCGATACACCAATCGACGCTGAGACGGCGCGCGGTATCGAAAAGCTCGCCAACGCGGTGATCAAGATCGGCCAGCCGCGCCGCAATGTGCCGTCGCCGGTCATCGGACTGCCGCCTTACACGGTGCTCATCGACAAGGGCGATGGCCTGCCGTTCCGCGCCCGGTACGAGGCCACAGCCGTTTCCGTGTCTATGGTCGACCTCACCAATCTGGTGGCGTCGGTTGTGGACATGATGAATCTCGGCTCTCCGGGTGGCCAGGAACTCGGCTAAACGGCCGTTTGTCCGCGCCATGTCCGTGGGCCGGACCTGGCACATCGCTATCCTCCGGGGCTCGTATTCAACTGAGGGGGATTTCTGTGCGGATTCATGTCTACAGGTCGGCCGGCTGCTTTGGCAGGCCCGCTGAGGCAACCATCGAGACCGGCGGTTCGACGGATCCGCAAATTCAGGCCGAGGACCGCATCCTCGAGGCCATGGCCACAACGGCGATGCTGGCACAGCCCAAGCGTCCCGGCGGCCACAGTTCGGCTCCGATGGTCTCGCTGACCATCGAGCATGCGGGCGGCACGTTCCGCCGCACCTACGACTCCATTGCCATGCCCTCTGCGGTGAGCGCCCTGACAGCCGCTGTCTGGGAACTTGCTGAGCAGCGCGGCATCGGCGGCATCGGCGGCGGTCGCGAGATCGCGTAGCTCGATTGTCCCTGCGGTTGTCCGTCGCCTGTCCGCGGCGGCGGGCTACCGTTGGGGGCCATGGACCAGAACGCCCTCGACGGCCTCATGCGCGACGCGACATTGGAGCTTGAAGACGTCTACGGTGAGGCGCCCGTGGACGAGGTCGACGCCATGATGGCGCGCACAATCGCCAGTTTCCAGCAGGCGGCGGTCGAGGACCGCATCCCCGAGGGCTATCTCTTCGACGCCAATTCCGCGCGCCGCCGCATCACGTTCGATCTGGTCTTCCAGAAGCTCGTCGACGACCTTCTGAACGGTCTGCCCAACGGTGCCATCCTGCGCCACGACGATGTCGTCTACCGCGTCGGTTTTCCTATGGATGTTGACGCGGTAGACGCACCCAACCGACGTTCTTTGCTGCGCGGGAAGAACGCAGTTCTGGGCGCAGAAGGCGGCAGACTCTATGACCCCGGTGGCAGGTTCTACTGGGCTACAACATCACAACAGATCGAATTGGTAGGCGACAGGGAATGGTTCGTCGCCGCCAAGGAACAGTTGCTGGCACAGCGAAACAGCCCCGAGCGCGACGGCCTGGGCTGACAGAGGGAAGGGGGGAGCATGGCACCGGCAGATCCTTCGGGACGCTTCAACGCGCTTGTCGATGAGTTTCTCGAGGAATTCCTTGGCGCCCATCCGACGACAGCGACTTTTCTCGGTGTCACCAAGTTCGACAGTGCCAGTACCGACATGTCAGCAGCGGCGATTCGCGCGCGTGATGCGCGCCAGCGTCATTGGTTGCGCACCTTTGAAAACGTCGGACCGCGCCACCTCAACCATGACCAACAGGTCGATCGTGAGCTGATTCTTGCGAGCCTGGGCGCCGCCGTTCAGACGGCGTCGTTCGAAGGCTGGCGCCGCAACCCTGAGGAATATCTCAACGACGGCGTTTTCGATCTCTTCGTGCACCAGGCGCGTCCCGAGGATCAGGCGGTCGCCGCGGCCGTCGACCGCCTCGCCGCAGTGCCTGCCACCGTCGCCAGCGCCAAGAAGAATCTTTCACCCGCGCTTGCCGATCCATTGATCCTGCGCCGTGATCTGGCGTCGGTCCGCGGCCAGGCCGAGTTCCTGCGTTCCGACGTCGGTGATTTCGTCAGCGATCCGGCGCTGCGGGCGCAGTTGCTTGCAGCCGCGGCACCGGCGGCCGCCGCCTACGACGAGCTCGGCGACCACATCGAGAAGCTGGAGCAGCGTGCCACCGGTTCGTTCGTCTTCGGCGAGGCGCGGTACAACGCCGTTCTCCAGACGGGCGAGATGCTCAGTCACAACGCACGCACGCTCCGCGACATGGGTCAGGCGGAGTACGACGCCATCGTCGTGAAGATGGGTGACGTGGCGCAGCGCATGACGGGTTCGCGCGACTGGAAGCCCGTGCTCGCCTCATTGCAGGCTACGCATGCAAGCGACATGCCCGGCATGCTCGCCGACTACCGCGCCGCAACCGCACGTGCCCGCCAGTTCGTTATCGACAAGGACCTCATGTCGGTCCCCGCATCGGAGCGCTGCGCCGTCGAACCGGCACCGGCGTTCATGCGCTCGTCGACGGCGGTGGCGTCGTACTTCCCGCCGGCACCGTTCCTGCCCGGGACGCGGGGCACCTTCAACGTTCCCTACACGCCTGACGGGGCCGATGCCAAGGAGATGAGTGAGCGCCTCGAGAGCAATGCCGAGTTCGAGATTCCTTCGACCACTGCGCACGAGGCATACCCCGGCCATCACCTGCACTTCGTGCACATGGCCAATGCCACGATGCTCCGCCAGGTCCTGGAATCAACGTTCTTCGTCGAGGGCTGGGCGCTCGATGCCGAGCAGATGATGGCCGACGCCGGATTCTTCCGAAGCGACGCCGAACTCATGGGACAGCTATCGGCACGGCTCATGCGCGCGGCGCGCATCGTTGTCGACACCTCCCTGCACATGGGCGAGATGACCCTCGACCAGGCGTCGGACTTCATGCGCGACGGCGTCGGTCTGCCGCCATCCGTGGCTCGCGCCGAGGCGCTGCGCTATGCGGCCTGGCCGACCCAGGCTTCCGCCTACCTCACCGGTGCCAATGAAATCGCTGGAGCCCGTCGCCGGTGGCTTGCCGAGGGCAAGGGGACCGTCCGTGAGTTCAATGACGCCATTACCGACCAGGGGGCATTGCCGCCCGGTCTGGCGATCCGCGCCATTGGCCTGACGACGCCTCCTGCGGCTCCGGACAAGGGTTTGGCCGCCTGAGGCCTAGGCCGTCACCAAACAGATGTCCGCACCATGTCCTTGGGGCACTGTTAGCGTCACACCGTGAGCACCCTGGCTGAATACGACCGTGCGCTAGCGCAAGCGATCGATCAGCTCGCCGTCGACTACGGGCCTGTTGACGCCAAGGCAGTTGACGATGCGATGGGGCGCATCGTCGCCGGGTTTGGTGGCGCTGCCGTGGACGATCGAATTCCCGAGGGCGTGCTGTTCGATGCTAAACGCGAGCGCCGCAAGATCGCGTTCCACCTGGCGTACCAGCGTCTCGTCGACGAACTACTCGAGTCGATACCCGATGGCGTCACCGTTCATGGCAAGGGCGGCAACTATTCCGCCATCCGCGTCCGAGACCGCCTCACGGGTGACGGGGTGCGCGCGCTCGTCGCCGGCAACCGTTTCGTCCTCGGCGCCGAGCAGGACAACCTGCAACCTGGCGGGCGTTACCGCTGGGCCATCGATCAGGACAGATTCAAGCTGGTCGATAGTCGCGAACAGGTGCGCGCCGCGATCACCAAGCTAGCCGAACAACGTCAGCGCGGCTCAGGACACGACGGCCTCGGCTGACCTCAGTCGGGTTTGAGCGGGACGTCGCCACCGGCGCCCACAGCACGGTCGCGAGCGCGGGACACAGCATCAATGACATCGGCGTTCCACGTCTCGACGATGTAGCCGTCAACTTCCTGCCGCGACACCGGCTCACCGAACGCCGCGCGTGCCGTTGTTTCGTCAAGACCCGATGTGGTGTCGCCGGGACGCCACACAGCGAACCAGGTCGATGCCACGGGACGCGCGGTGGTGTACCACGTCGAATCGGCGAGGAATAGTTGCGGCAACATGGCATTGCGTTGCGCCGACCAGAAC
>JBEPVH010000036.1:0-9291 GCA_041691115.1 bacterium
GGCACCCGCCGCATCTCCGGCCACAAGCTGACAACGAATCGCGGTGTCGGACCCGTGCGGTCCTACCCTTAGCCCTCGTGACAGAGGGAATCACCGAGGACCAGGCTCCGCCGCCGCCCCCCGCGGACGGCGACGCCCATGACGACGCGCCTCAGGGACCGGATTACCCCGCCTTGGCGCGTGCCCGGATCGGGATTGAGAGGCGGCTCACCGAGGCGGGCTGGCTGGTCCAGGATTTCCGCAACCTCAACGTCAAGGCATCGCTGGGCGTTGCCGTGCGCGACTTCGAGCTGCGGGCGCCGTACGGCAAGGCCGACTACCTGCTGTTCGTTCAGGGCCGCGTGGTCGGTGTCGTCGAGGCCCGGCCCGCCGAGAGCGAACTCGGCGAGATCGATGTGCTGTCCGCGGAATACACCAACGGCATACCACCGGGCGTTGTGCCCGCGCGACTGCCGCTGCCCCTGCGCTACGAGTCCAACGGCGATGACATCCGCTACACCGATACCACCGACGAGAAGCCCCACGCGCGGCGTCTCTTCTGGTTTCACCGTCCCAACCGGCTTGCTGAATGGCTGGAGCGGATTGCACGCAACCCGGTGGCACCGGCACCGCCGCCACCCCGCTCCGCCGAACCGCGCTACCGCATCCGGATCGACTGGGCGCCGGAATTGCCGCGCCTGTTCGGCCTGGGGGCGACCGGCATGCTGGTCATCGCTGCGGGCCTCGCAGCGCTCTTCATCCTGTTCTTCGCCAAGGCGCCCGCTGTTGACGGCCCCTACTACACGTTCGGCGTCCCCGACCACTGGAAGGCGGTAACCACTCCGAGCGGCTCATCCGACATCCTTCCTGATGCAGGAGGTGCGTCGGTGGATGTGATTCCCGATAGTCCTGAAGTGGCCGAGTCATGCCCTGTCGGTGCTGAACCGTCGATCGCGTTTGACTTTGAGGGCCGCACGGCGACGGCCCATGCCTGCACCGGTGGCACGTATCGCCTGTGGATCACGCACAACAATCGCAGCGTCGAACTGCAGATTTCCGGTCTCGATTCCACGCACAGCACGCCCACGACAGATGCTGTTCAGGAAATCCTCGATACGTTCCAGTGGAAGAGCTAGCGAAGCTCTTCCACTTTGGCTATGAACCTGTCGACTTCCTCGTCAGGTGTGGCCCACGAACAGACGAGCCGGATCACCGACCTGTTGTCATCCCATGATTTCCACACGTGGAATCCGTACTCCTGCTCGAGCGCGGCAATGACAGGCCGAGGAACAATCGCGAACACCTGATTGATCTGGCAGGGCTGCATCAACTCGCAGCCGGCAGCGATGAGGCCTGCTGCCAGACGCGCCGCACTGGCGTTGGCTTTGGCTCCCAGCGAGTACCAGAGCCCGTCATCGTCGAAGAAGCGCGCGAACTGCGAACCGAGGAGCCGTCCCTTGGCGAGCAGTGCACCGCGCTGCTTGAGGTGGTAGCGAAAATCGCCGCGAAGATTTTCGTCAAGGATGACGACCGCCTCGCCGGCGAGACCGCCGTTCTTGGTGCCGCCGAGATAGAGCATGGCGGCACCACACGCGGCGATATCGCTGAGCGTTCCGGGAGGATCGAGCGCTGCCAGGGCCATCGCCAGCCGCGCACCGTCGACGTAGGCGATGAGGCCGCTTGATTTCGCGTGGTGGATGACGGCACGCAACTCATCGCGGGAGTAGACAGTGCCGGCCTCAGTTGCCTGCGAAATGAATACCACCCTGGGTAGCACGGAGTGCTCGTCCTGATGGGTGGCCAGTGCCTCGTCGATCAGCGCAGGCGTCAGCTTTCCGTCATCAGACGGCACGGCAATGATCTTGTGGCCTGTGGCCTCGACAGCACCTGTTTCGTGCACGTTGATGTGAGCCGTTGTCGCCGCGATGACGCCTTGGTGTGGACGCAGCACCGACGCCAGGCATACGAGGTTGGCCTGGGTGCCGCCGCTGACGAAGTGCACGGCAGCGTCGCGCCCCAACTCGCGGCGGATGCGGTCGGCTGCCGTCGCCGACTCGTTGTCGGCGCCATACCCCAATTCCTGACCGTCGTTACCGCCGCGGACCGCATCGATGATGGCGGGATGCGCGCCTTCGGAATAGTCGTCGAAGAAGAGGTGACGCCTCAATGCTTGCCTCGCCAGAACTCATCGCACATGCGCTGCGCCAGGTCGGAGATCACATCCGCGAGTTCAACCTGCGCAACCCACTCTTCGGGAAGGCGCTCAAGCCCACGAGCGGCACCGACGATGTTGCCGGTGATGGAACCGGTGGAATCCGAGTCCCCGGAATGGTTCACCGCGTAAATGATGGCCTGCCGCGGGTCGTGTGCCGCCAATGCGCAGTACACCGATATGGCCAGGGCCTCTTCGCCCGTCCACCCCTCCCCCAGCGTGGCAATCGTCTCGGCCGTTGGCGCGGTTCCCGAGGCCGCCAGCTCGACAGCGCTGGTCAGCGCCTTCTTGACGTCGGCATTCTCGAACGGCTGCAGTTCGTCGAGCAGCGTGAGGGCTGTCTGCACTGCACTGCGAACCGTGTGCCCTTCGCGCAGCGACGCAATGATGGCTGCCAGTGCCGCCGCCGACAGATATCCCGCCGGATGTCCGTGGGTCAATGCACCGGCCTCCATGCCCAGCGTGAAGGCGCGTTCGGGCTTGGCGCCCGTCAGACCGAACGGTGCTGCGCGCATCACCGCACCACAACCCTTCGAATCATTGATCCGGTTGTAGGCCGAGCCCATGACGCCGGCACGAAGTGCTGACAGGCACGTCTTGCCAGGTGAGCGTTGCTCGTGCATGACAGCACCGCGCATCAGCCAGCCCTCTTCGAGGATGTCCTTGCCCTGCCATTCGACGGGAAGGTCGTCACCCTGCGTCACCAGCCAGCGCAGGTAGGCGCGGTAGACCATCTCGCTCATCGTCACCGGTGCCGCATCGGCGTCGTCGCGCTTGAAACGCTGCGATGCCAGGACTAGAGCCTCGGCTCCGAACAGCGTCATCTGAGTGTCGTCGGTGATGGCGCCGACGCGGCCGTACGACTCCTTGAAATCACGAATGCCCTCGGGGCCGAACCCACCGCGGATCTGGTCAATCGAGATGAATTCGATGGACGCACCCAGCGCATCACCGATGGCCCCGCCCACAAGGCAGCCATGGACACGCGAACGGATGGTGGGATGGGCGGCACTCACGGGTCCGAAGGATGCCTGACGGACCGGCGCTCTGGGGCAAATCACCGCCCTGTGTTGGTTTTGTCCGCGATATGTCCGCTGTGGGACCGTAGTCTGCGCCGCAATGTCCCCCTTCTTCCATCACGGTGGCCATGAGGCGGAGGCCCGCCCCGAACCCCGCGCCGACTACGAAAAGATGGGAATCACCCATATCGAGGGTGGCCGCCACGGCGAGGTGTCGACGACACACGACGAGCGCGTGGCAGCCATCACTGCTGCGCTTGAAACCCTCGAGCATCCCGGTGACAGCGCAACGTTCACCTCGGCAGCCCATCCGTTCGGCGCCGTCAAGCTAAGCCGCGCCGCCGACGGCTCAGTGGCGGCACTGGCAGCGGCACGCAACGCCACCGGCGCCGTCATCGCCGAGATGCGCACGTACGGGTTCGGTGAGCCGGATCACGACGGTGTCGCCGAAGCCTTCCGCCTGCACTGGCCCGAGTTCGAGATCCCGCAACTCGTAGAGCACCTAATGGTTGGGCTCCTCGGCCTGCCCTTCGACTTCCCCCTGACCGTAGAGACGTCCTCCTAGAGCGTCATCAGGACGGACGTCCATTCCACTACGGTCAGCCCATGAGACGACTGACCGCCGGGATTGCCGTTGGATTCTGGGCAGCCCTGTCACCGGCCGCCGCCTGCGCCGAGGCTGTTGTTCAGCCCACGCCGACACCAGCCCCGGTCCAGGCCAACGGCCCGCCTCCTCTCGCCGGCGCGGCGATGGCATGGGACGGTGCCAGCCATCAGTTGATCATGTTCGGGGGCGGTGCCTCCCGTATGTACGACGACACCTGGCAATGGAAAGACGGCCGCTGGACGCAGCTGCATCCGGCCCATTCGCCGGAGGCACGCCAGGGGGCAGCACTGGGCTATGACCCCGAGGCGAAGCGATTGCTGTTGTTCGGTGGCGTCACATACAGCGCGGTGCCCAACGACGCGCCACTCGACAGCGCGCACCCTGCGATTGAGACCCGAACACTCACCGACACATGGTCCTGGAACGGTTCAGATTGGACGCAGGTCGGCACCTCTTCACCCGAGGCGAGCCACAGACCTGATCCGCAGATGGCGTGGAGCGCACAGGAACATCGCATGCTCCTTGATTCCGTCTGTAACGGTGCGTGCTACCAGTCGCGCTCGCGCCTCTGCTATTGGAGCGAGGCGACCAAGACATGGATCGCTCTGCGGAGCGACGGGTCCATGCCATGGAACGAGGAAGGGCAGTATCACGATCAGCCGCCCGCGCTGGATACCGACCGACCCGTGTGGGACCCGACAGCCAACGGCGGTGACGGCAGGGCAATAGTTTCGGACCCGGCGACCGGCGGCGTGCTCTACGTCGGCGACGGCCAGAATTCGATTTTCGACTCCGCGGAAAACAAGTGGGTTATCGATCACACGACCACAGAAACGTGGCGGTGGGTCGACGGTAGCTGGCACCCTCTCCACGCGCTACCCAACATTCGCCCCAAGATTCCGCAGCCGATCGCGGTAAATGCCGGTGGCGCGGTGCTTCTGATCACCAGTGCCGGCGACGCCGCGACCTGGACCGGGTCAGGTTGGAACCAGTCTTACGGTCTGCCGGCACGAGCCGACGCAGCCATCGCCTATGACGGCGACACGCGCGAGGTCGTCGTGTTCGGCGGTGTCGCGTCCCGTCCGTCCAACGTCAACCCCGGGGACCCTGTCGGGGGGATCGACGCCGACACATGGGTAGGGACCCCGCGCTCAGATGGTGGATTAGTTCTGGCCCTAGGACCCGAGGCGCCTCAGTCGATTCCGAGTGCTTGGGTGCAGCCCGATGCTCCCGCGGCGTTGGCGGTGAATAGTCGGGAACATGTCCTCGAGATCGCTGAGGAGAAGTTCAACGAACACCACGGGTTCTCGAGCTTCGAGGTAAAGCTCGCGCACCGGCATGACATCCTCGGAAAGGGCTACGACTTCAACGAGTGGACACCGTTGTCGAGCCCACGGAACTTTCCGGGCCGTCTCGTGTGGGTGGTTGTCGGACATTGCATCAATCCGGCGGAACCCAACGGCGGCTGTCTGATCGTTCCGCGTTACGCCGGAGCGAACCCCTCCATGAGGCCGTCGACGACTCTCGGATATCGCGAGTGGACGTTTGATGCCCTGTCACCGATCGATGAGCAGATTTCCCCGTGCGTCCCGGCATGCAACGGCGGTGGCGGCGCCGGAACCGAGCCGTCCCAATGGGACACCATCCCCGATCTCTCAGCCGGTATTCCCGCCGCATCGTCGCCAACTCAGAAATCCGCCTCCGCCTATGCGGTGGGGGCCGTCGTCGTCATCGTGTTGTTCTTTCTGCTGGGGCTCGTCGTTCTCTTCCGTGGACGAAAGCCTAGAGAGACGGAGACCCCGAGCCACTGACACTGAGTCCGTCGATGAGAAAGCTCGCCAGTTCATCGGCCAGTTCCGCGAACTCCGCACGCACCATGGTTTCAGCGACATGCCGTCTATCAGCGAGTGCGACAGTGTCACCGAGTCCACGTTCCATCTCGGCCATGTAGCCGTCGCCGACGACGTAGGTGATGTCGAGGCGGAATGACGTGCCGGCACCGTCGCGGTTCAGCGCGATCCCGGCATCGTGAACCAGAGCGCTGAGGCGGCCCGGCGCCATGTTGGCGGTCACCACCCAGGAGTTGCCGCTACGCAAGACGGTCACGGTCGGGTCGTCGGCGGCGAGAAGGGCGACACGGGAGGCCACAGCCGTTGCCACGTCGCCAAGCGGGGCCGCCAGGCGGTAGTGGGTGGCCGGAACGCTGATGAGATGGGGCATCGGAGCGGGCGAGTATGCGTTCGCAGAGTGCGCCCGGGCAAGGCCTGCGCCATCATGGGCGCCGCAGATGAGCGAAGCCCCGCGACCCGCCGCCATCGCCACCCATGGCCTGACCAAGGTCTATGGGGACCGCGCCGCTGTGTCCAACGTCGACATCTCAGTTCCTCAAGGCGTCATCGCCGGGTTCGTGGGCCCTAACGGTTCGGGCAAGACGACGACCATCCGCATGCTCCTGGGGCTGGTGGCGCCCACCAGCGGTTCGGCCGAAGTCCTCGGGGAATCCATCTCCTCGCCTCCCGCTTACCTGCCCCGCGTCGGCGCCCTCATCGAAGGGCCGGCGTTCTACCCCTCTCTATCCGGTACCGCCAACCTGCGCGTGCTCACAGCACTGGGCGGATTCCCCAAGAAACGCATTCCCGAAATCATCGAGACCGTCGGCCTTACCGGACGGGAGCGCGACAAGGTGTCCGCCTATTCGATGGGTATGAAGCAGCGCCTTGGCGTCGGCGCTGCACTGCTCGCCGATCCGTCGCTTCTCATCCTCGACGAGCCGGGCAACGGTTTGGATCCGCCCGGGATCATCGAGATGCGCGATCTGCTCCGCCGTTTGCGTGATGAGGGGCGCACCGTTTTCGTCAGCAGCCATCTGCTCGCCGAAGTGGAGCAGGTGGCGGATTGGCTGGTCGTCCTCAAGCTCGGCAAGGTGCTGTACTGCGGCGAGGCCGCGGGGCTGCCGCGCCGCACATCCACAACGTACGCACTGCGTCCGGAAAATGACGCGGATGTCGAGGCGCTGCTGCGCGTGGCGACGGCATGGGGTGACAACGCAACGGTCGCAGCTGACGGAGCCGTCCTCGTCAACGCCGCGGCTGGCGGCGGTGCCGCGATCAACCGTGCTGCGCAGGACGCCGGCATCACGCTGAGCGAGCTCCACGCGCGGGTCGTCACTCTGGAGGAGACGTTCCTCAGCATGATCGAGGACGACTGATGTTTCGATCATTCATGTCGGAATGGGTGAAGTTGCGACGCCGTGCCGTGCTGGCAGCGGGGGCCTCCATGTCGGGTCTCGCCGTGCTCCTCACGTACATGGGCATGTATCAGGCAGTGAACCCAGGGCGACCGCCTAGGGCGGTCGCGATCGCCCGCCTGGGGCTGGAGTCGTCGTATGGCCTCGCCTCGGCGCTCGCCCGCGGCGGCCTTCTTATCGTCGCCATCTCTCTCATCCTGGTGGCCGCCGTATCGGCAACCGAGTATTCGCAGGGGACGATCCGCGTCGCGCTGGCCAATGCCCCTGGCCGGCTGCGCTGGCTGACCGGCAAGTTTCTCGCCGTCGTGAGTTTCACCTTCATCGCCACCACGCTTGCATTCGGATTGGCGGTCGTCGCGGGCATTGCCGCCGCGTCAGCACGTGATATCAGCACACAATCCTGGTTCTCCGACACGGGCATTACATCCCTCGCCCAGGTATTCGGCGACACATTGATCGCCGAGGTCGCCTGGAGTGCGTTCGGGCTCTTCTGCGCCATCATCGTCCGATCCGCCGGACCTGCCATCGGCATAGCGCTTGCCTACTCTTTGATCGTTGAAAATCTCGTTGCCGAGATATTCCCCGACACAGGAGCGTGGCTTTTCGGACGCCTCACGTTCGCGGTCGTAAGCGGCAACGGTGTTGTACCGGCCCCCAACATCGGTTCGACCTACGAACGATCACTGACGTTGATGATGATCTACACCGTCGTGCTACTCGGGGCCAGCGCCATGCTGTTCGCGAAGCGCGACGTTACGTCGTGAGAGCTGCGCGACGGGCCTCATCAACGGCGTAACGCAGAAAGAGGTGGCTGGCGGCACGACGTACCGAGCGCAGGCGCAGCCGGGGCGTGCCGTCCACATCAAAGGCAACCCCCTCGACGAGTGACGGACGCGGTGTTGTGCCATCGTGGCCCGACAACTGCGGCGCAATCGTCAGGAAGAGTTCGTCAACCAGACGTGCATCAAGCAACTGGCCGAAGAGATGGGGACCACCCTCGCAGAGGATGGTCGCTGCACCTGCTTCGGAATGCACAGCGGCAATCAGCTCGGGCATTGCCACTGTGTCTCCGACGACTGTGTGGACGCGCACGCGCGACGGCGTGGACGGCAGGGCGCGCGCTCCCTTCGCGGTGGTGACGATGACGACGTCGGTCTCGGGAGCTACCAGCGCGGGATGATCGGCAGGAAGGTCCCCGGATGCGGTGACGACGACAAGCGGTGGCGGCGTGGCAGCTCGCCCGGACTCCTGACGCAGTGCCAGGAGTTGTTCTTTGGCATCAGGGAAGGCGGACCACGGCACCCATTGATGCCGCGAGTCTTGGCGCAACGTCGAGGCGCCGACGAGGAGGGCGTCGGCGCTGGCCCGGAGCATCCCCATGAGGAGTCTGTCGGCGGGATCGCCGAAGGACACAGCCTTGGCCGATCCATTGAGGGCAATGACGCCGTCGGGGGTGGCCACGAAGTTGACGGTCACCGTGATCCCGGTGCCGCCGAGCGCGATCGCACCGCCGTAGGCCTTCAGAAGATCGCCGTCGCCTGAATGGCCCACCTCGTCACTGAGGACTTCATAGACCGGCAGAGTCACGGCTTGCACATGTTCGTGAATTCAGTGCGCATGTTGGGATCCGTGTCGTACACACCGCGCCAGAAGGACGTGCGGGTGCGCGACTCATGCTCGCGAACTCCGCGCATCTGCGTGCACAGATGGACTGCCTCAAGGTACACAGCAACACCGTGGGGCTGGAGCACACGATCCAACGTGTCAGCCATCTCCTGGCCCAAACGCTCCTGCACTGTGAAACGCCGCGCAAAGAGGTGCACCAAGCGTGTCAGCTTGGAGATGCCGATGATCTGCTCGTGGGCCACGTAGCCCACGTACGCATGGCCGAAGAACGGCAGGGCATGGTGCTCGCAGAGGGCGTAGAAGGGGATCGGTCCCTCGACAACCTGACTGACCGAGCAGTCTGGCCCGCCGCGGCATTCGGTGGGGAATGCTGTCAGCAGTTTGGGGTCGCCCTCGTAGCCAACTGTCGCGTCGTACATGGCACGCACGAATCGCTGGGGCGTGCGCTCGGTGCCCGGCGTCGAGAGGTCAATGCCGAATGCGGTGAGCATCTCCCCCATACCCTTCTCGAACTGTTCCCACTGCTCGGGTCTGATCTCACGAGGTTTGACGCCAAGAAACTCAAGGGCGTCGTCATCGATGGCGTTCGGGGTGCTCAGGG
>JBEPVH010000037.1:0-9178 GCA_041691115.1 bacterium
GCCCAGTTGATCGCCCAGAACAAGGCGGCGGGTTCGGACCAGATCTGCTTTCAGTCGTCCGACCTCCAGGACGGGCCGTTCCGCGACTATCACGTGGGCGCCTGTTTCACTCGGGACGAACTGGGGCGTCGCGTCGGCCAGTACTCGGACAACACGGCAGCGTGGATGCTGATGCGAACCCTGGGTGGTGGTTACGCGATCAACAGCAACGCGGCAGCTTGGGGCGCCAAGAACTCAGATTTCTGGTGGCCCAACACCACCACTGCCGACGACCTCACGGCCCTCTGGTTCACCGAGGCCAAGGGCAAGAGCGGCGGTACCAGCGCGCAGAACTGGCTCTACCCCCGTCTCACCAAGACCATCTATGAACAGGGCATTCCCGGCGGTGTGCCGCAGAGCGTCACGGTGATCCACAAGATCGGCTTCCTCAACGGCGCCGTCAATGACACTGCGCTCGTGCTGTCACCGCGTGGTGCGTACGTCCTTACCGTTCTGACCAAGGACGTGCCCGACGCCTGGCATGTCATCGCCGCCGTATCGGCGCGCATCTGGAAATACGAGGTTGCGCGAGCTCGTTAGGCGAACAGATTGAGACCGGGATCGATGTCGAACGGCGTGGTGTCGGCACCGACGGTATTGAGGCGATGCCAGCCCGCGGCCCCGATCATTGCGGCGTTGTCGGTGCACAGATTCATCGGCGGGATGACGACGCGCAAGCCGTCGAAGTGTTGTGTCACCGCGGCGCGCAGAGCAGAGTTGGCGGCAACACCTCCAACGACAGCGATCTGCTCGGCACCGGTGCGTGTTGCCTCGACGTCGAGTGTCTGCACCAACTGGTCGACGGCAGCCGCCTGGAACGATGCCGCCATCGCCGCGACAACGGCGGGATCCACCGGAATGCCGTCGTCATCCAACTGATCCGCGGGCATGTCGCGCAGGGCGTAACGCACAGCTGTCTTGAGGCCGGAAAACGAGAAGCCGCCATCGATGCGAGTGCGCGGCAGCGGAAATCGCGACGCATCACCCGATTCAGCGGCGCGCTGGACTGCGGGACCACCCGGGTACGGCAGCCCCAGCATGCGTGCCACCTTGTCGAAGGCTTCACCGACGGCGTCGTCGCGCGTTGACGCCAGGCGCACGGCATCGCCGTGGTCGCGCAACTCCACGCAATCGGTGTGGCCACCGGACACAACGAGCGCCAGGAACGGCGGTTCGAGATGGGCGTCGGCCAGCCACGCCGAGTAGACATGTCCCGCCAGATGCGACACACCCGTGATGGGCAGGGACCGCGCCGCCGCTGCCGCCTGGGCGTAGGCGGTACCGATGACCAGGCATCCGGCAAGACCGGGGCCACGCGTCACGGCGATGGCGTCAAGGTCGTCCCAGGTGCAGGACGCAGCTGCCATGGCGCTGTCGACGACGGGAGCCAGGGCCTCGAGATGAGCGCGCGCCGCCAGTTCGGGGACGACGCCGCCGTGGGGCGCGTGCAGCGCAATTTGCGACGACACGATCGACGACAGGATCTCGCGCCCGTCGCGCAGGACGGCAGCAGCGGTTTCGTCGCAGGACGTCTCGATGGCCAGCAGTTTCACGTCAGCGGGCAGGGTACTCGGGTGGCGGCGCCTGACCGAGACCACCGGCGTCGATGCCGCCGAGCCGCGCTGTGAACGCCTCCTTGAAGCGAGGCGCGTGCAGCGAGTCGCTCCACATCACCACGGCATCCTCGCCGTTGTCGGTGTAGTAGCCACGGCGTCTGCCGATGGCCTTGAAACCGAAGGATTCGTACATGGCGATGGCCGGCAGGTTGGTGCTGCGCACCTCCAGCGTCATCCAGTGAGCACCGAGCTGATAGGCGCGCACGATGAGAGCCGCGAAGAGTGTCTTGCCGTAGCCCTTGCCCTGATCCTCGGCGCGCACGCCGATGGTGGTGACATGCGCCTCGCTGACGACTTTCCAGAGGCCCGCATAGCCAACGAGTTCGCCTTCGCAGCGCAGCACCAGGTAGCTGGCGTGGCGGTTCTGATTGAGCTCTGTGTTGTAGGCGTTTTTGGGCCAGGGCGAAAGGAAGACCTGACGTTCTATGGCCTGAACAGTGGGAATGTCGTCCTGACGCATCGGCTCCAGGGTGAGCCGTTGGATGACCTGCATCTCACGTCCATCATAGCCGGGGCTTCACGGTGGCAAATGATGGCGGCGCAACATGGACGGCCGCCAGACCGTTGATGTCCAGGGCCGGGGTAGCCACCGCCGCGACGCATGCCTGTGCCAGTGCCGCTGTGATGTCGACGTTGGTGATGCCGGTGCCGCTGACGGCGGGGTCGCCCGACAACACAGAGGCGGCACCGTCGAGTGCTTCCTCGAGCGAGATGCGCACAGCGTCGGCGACAGCGGTCACTGCCGTACCACGGCGCTCGACGTCCAGGGCGAATACGCCGGCCCGGCCCGCATCGGCGATGACACGGTGCCTCCCCTCCCCGACCTCGGGAGCGTGGGCGGGAATCAGCAGAGATCCGATGCCATGGAGGGGCAGGCCGCGAGAATGTGCGAAACCGAGAGCCGCTGCCATGCCGCCGCGGACGCCGGTGTAGGAGCCGGGGCCTGTCGCCACCGCCACGCGCTCGGCGCTGACCCCTGCCAGCGCCGTGGTGAGTGCTGCCGCCGACGCCGCCTCATTGCTGACGACCGCCGTTACGACATCGCCGGCGTCGCCGACCACGACAACCACCTGGCGATGCCGTACCGACGTGTCGATGCCAAGGATCACGATCCGCTGCCCCAGGCAACTGCGATGTCGGCACGTGACGTCTCGAGATGGAATGTGCGGTCATCACCGGCACCAATGTCGATGGTGACGACAGCGGCGGGCAGGTCATCGAGATTCGCGTACTCGCCCCACTCGATGGCGACTACGGCGTCGGCGAGCAGATCGTCGAGGTCGAGGAACCCCAGATCGGCACCGGTGCCGAGGCGATAGCAGTCGATGTGATGCAGCGTCAGCGCGCCGCCCGAATAGACGTGATGAAAGACGAACGTGGGTGACCGCACCACCGAACTGGCGTCACCGATACCCCGCGCCATGCCACGAACCAGGCATGTCTTGCCGGCCCCGAGATCTCCGGAGAGGACGACAAGGTCGCCCACGCGCAATGCCGCGCCGAGGGCCGCGCCGAGATCCTCGGTCTCCGTCTGCGATGTCGAGCCGCGCGTCGTCGAGGCAGGGCGGGCTGTTGTCATGACGTGAAGTGTTCCGCACGCGGCCGTGGCGATGCCAGGTCGGCGCCGTCACTGTTGGCGCGCAGCCGGACTCCTGTCCCGTCGGCGAGGTTGCCGATCACCGACAACGGCGCCATCGACCCGGGCCATGACGCCGCCAGACTGTCGAACTCGTCCGCAGGAATTGCTGCGAGAAGCTCGAAGTCCTCGCCGCCGGCAACCGCCAGGTCAAACCAGTCAGCCAGCTCGGTGAGGTCGGGATCAAGCGGCAGCGAGTCGCGCCACACCTCGGCGGCGCAGCCCGAGGCGGTTGCCATGCGCCGAGCGCCTGTGAGAAGTCCATCGGAAAGATCGGTGGCGCAGCGAATACCGAGCCTGCTGAGTTCCAGGCCCTCGGCGAGACGCGCCTGCGGCTCCAACTGGGCGCGTAGCCATGCACGAACTGTCACTGCATCGGCTTCGCCGGTGCCGCGTCCCATGAGGACCTGGAGACCTGCCGCCGCGCGGCCGAGGACGCCGGTGACGACAAGAACGTCCCCTGCTCGACCGCTGCTCAGCGACATGTGTTCGTCCTGTGCCACCGAGCCGACGACGGTGACGTCGATCACCAGTGGCCCCTCTATGGACGACACATCGCCCCCGGCGATGACACAACCGGCGGCTGCTGCAACCGCCGCCATCCCCGCCTGCATGGCCATCACATCCTCGACGGTGGTCGACACGGGTGCACACAGCGTCGCCAGAAGAATCTCGGGACGGGCGCCGGACGCGGCCAGGTCGGAGAGAGCCACTGCCACGGCGCGGCCACCCAGCTGATACGGGGTGATCCACTCGCGCCGGAAGTCGACACCCTCGACGATGGCGTCCTGACTCAGCACCAGGTCCCTCCCCGGCGCCGGGCGGAAGACGGCGGCGTCGTCGCCGGCGGGGACCAGAAGACCGGGATGAGAGGTACCCCGGGCGGCCTCGGAAAGCCGCGCAACCAGCTCGTTCTCGCCGATCGCCGCAAGGCTCTGGCCCGGCTCGCCAAACCGTCGCCGGCCGGCCTCCGTGTATTCGGCGGCGAGTTCAGTGGACACCCGGCGACTCTACCCGCCGCCCCCCGCCGATTTGCTTTTAAGCCCAGGACCCCGTTACCGTCACCGCCTGTTTGCCGTAGTCAGATTCCTGGTACCGGGGTCGTCAAGACCCAACATATGGTGGTACTGGGGGAAAACGGAGGGCAGATATTGCGGGGTTACCGCAAGATTCTCGCCGGACTGGTGGTCACCACCACCCTCTTCGCAGCCTCGGTCGGTTCGATTGACCAGCCACAGGCTGCCTTGTCGACGACCCAGCAGGATGTCCTCAAGGCGCGCCGCGCCCAGCTCGTGGCTCAGCTCAACGCGCAACTGGCGCTCGAGCACAACGCCAAGTCGGGTCTGGCTGGTGCCGAGTCGCAGTACTACAGCGCGCAGGTCGGCGTCGACCAGGTTCGTGCTCAGCTCAAGGCCACCAACGCGCGTCTGGCGCACCTGCAGCAGAGCATCGCCACCGAGCAGAAGCGCGACCTCGACGCGCAGCGTCAGCTGGCGATCCTGACGCGCTCGACATACGAGGAGGCCGACACGCGGTCGACACTCGCAGCACTGCTGTCGTCCGCGGACTTTGGCGACGCCATGGCCCGCCTCAAGAGCAGCGATTCGGTGTCTTCCGCCGTCGCCGAACTGCAGTCGCAGTTGGACGCCGATCTGGCCGATGTCGCCAAGCAGCGTCTGGCCCTGCAGCAAGAGTTCGCGCAGGCATCGGTCCTGGAACGACAGCTGTCCGACCAGAGCAATCGATTCATGGCTGCCGTGGCGCAACGCAACATGGACCTCAACAGCGCATCGGCGCCCGTTCGCGCCCTCGAAGCGCAGATCGCCAACATCGACAATCAGTTGGCAGGCGATCCGCCGCCCGTCAACACGGGCGCCTCGTGTGGCAATCGCTTCGCCTACGGACAGTGCACGTATTACGTCGCCACCCGCCGCTGCATTCCCTGGAGTGGCAACGCTAACCAGTGGTATGTCAATGCGGCGCGCATGGGCTACGCCGAGGGCCATCAGCCGGCGGTTGGCGCTGTCGTCGTGTTCTGGCCGGGCGGTGACGGTGCCTCAGGCGTCGGGCATGTCGGCTACGTCGAGGTTGTCGGCCCCGCGGGCGGAGTTCCCGCCGGTTACTTCCGCCTCTCAGAGATGAACTTCGGCGGCTGGGGCCACATCAACTACCGCAATCTGCCGAACAACTCCTCGGGCATTCAGGGCTTCATCTACGGTAAGGCCTGAGCGATCCTCGGCACCCGTGCCGAGATCGACGTGAGGACCTCGTAGGCGATCGTTCCACCGGCTGACGCCACGGCGTCGGCGCCGAGACCGGGGCCGGTGATGAGCACAGGATCGCCGGGCGAGACATCACCCGCGGCGGAGATGTCGACGGAAATCTGATCCATCGACACGCGGCCGCGGATCGGGCACAGCACGTCGTTGATGAGCACGTGCCCACGATTGCCCTGGGCACGGTGGATGCCGTCGGCGTAACCCGCAGCCACTGTCGCGATGGGCGTCGGCTCGGTGGCATGCCACTCCTGGCCGTAGCCCACGCCCTCCCCCGCCTGCAACGTCGCCACCCGGGTGACGCGGGCGAAGAACGAGAGCGCGGGGCGCACCGGCGCCGCCGACGGCGGATAGCCGTAGAGCGCGATGCCGGGACGCACCAGATCGTATCGGGTTGCCGGGTGTGCGATCAGTGCTGCGGAGTTGGCGGCATGGGTGATGACGTCATCAAAAGCAGCGCGTACAGCAGCGCTGCGCCTGCTGAAATCCTCGTTCTGCCGCATGGTGAAATCGGCGTCCTCGTCGGCGCTGGCGAAATGTGTAAAGACGCCTGTCACCGTGGCACCGCCCATGCGCAGAACATCGATGACTGCGTTGTCGTCGGCAGCGCGAACGCCGAGCCGGTTCATGCCCGTATCCAGCTTGATCTGCACATGCAGATCACCTCCCGCAGCAACGGCGGCATGGGCCCCGTCGACATCATGAAGCGTGATGTCGACGCCGGCATCACGGGCTGTCGCCATGGCCTCGGGCGGCGTCCAGCCGACGATGAGGATGGGGGTGGTTATTCCCGCTTGGCGCAGCGCGACAGCCTCGTCGAGGGAGGCGACACCCAGCCAGGTGGCACCGCCGTCAGCGGCGGCACGTGCAACCGTCTCAGCGCCATGGCCATAGCCGTTGGCCTTGACCATGGCCATGATGGGAACACCGGCGAGAACCCGCAACGCCGCCGCATTCTCGCGCAGCGCATCGGCATCCACGCTCGCCCAGCGTGTCAGCACGCCCGTGTCGGTGACGATCATGCCTGCGCCTCGAGGGCGCGGCGCAACCTTTCCTGAGCTGCAGGCAGCGCGTCGACAACGTCGCCGGCCAGCGCACCGGACCTGCCCAGACGGCGCTGCACGGCGGCTCCTGCCTCGGCATGAATGGTGACGCCGGCGACAGCCGCGTCGAAAGCCTCAAGACCCTGCGAGAGCATGGCCCCGACCAACCCCGCGAGCACATCACCGGTTCCCGCTGACGCCAGGGCGACGACATCGTGATCATCGACATGGATCCGCCCCTCGGGATCCGCAATGACAGTTCCCGCACCCTTGAGCACGACGACGATGTTGTTGCGCTCGGCGAAATCAGAGGCCACCCGCTCGCGGTTTGCCTGCACCGCCGACACATCCAAGTTGCAGAGGCGCGCCATCTCGGCGGGATGCGGTGTCAGGACGGTGGGTCCGGGGCGGCGACGCCAGTCGATGTTGCGTGCCGCCGCCGCATTGAGACCGTCGGCATCGACGACCATCGGTGCTGGAAAACGCCCGGTGACATCAACGAGAGCGCGTTGCGCACCCGGCGTCTGGCCGAAGCCGCAACCGATGACAACGGCGGACGCACGGCTCTCGTCACCCATCCAGCGCCACAGTGCAGGCCCGAAGCCGCCGTCCTCATCGGGCGCCGGCACAACGACGATTTCGGCACAGCGTGCGGCGACGATGGCGTAGATGGATTCCGGAACGACAAGCTGCACAAGCCCGGCGCCACCGCGCGCCGCGCCCATCGCTGCCAGGTAGGCGGCGCCGGAGTAGCCGCGCGAACCGGCGGCGACGACGACGCGGCCGAACGTGCCCTTGTGGGCGGCGGCGGGACGGTTGGGCAGGACAAGTTCGGAGACACTGGCCGTGGGCAGCGGCGGATCGCTGAGCGCCGCCACGGCGATGGCGGTGTCACCGTCATGCGAGAGCGAGAGCGCCACGGGCTCCGCCCAGCCCTTGACCTTGGCCCACGGCGCCCCGGCGGCGGCCATGGTCACCTCGATGTCGAGCCAGGCGGGCAGCGGCAGATCGGCGCCCCCTGCCAGCTTACGAACCGCCTCCTTGGCCGCCCAGCGCGCCGCCCAGCGCTCGTCATGGCCCTCGCAGTAGGCAGCCTCGGCGGCCGTGAAGACCTTGGCGGCGAACTCATCGCGACGGCCGCGTAGTCCTGTGACGCGGGCCACCGAGGTGATGTCGATGCCGACAAGCGGCAGGCCAGGCATGCCCGAAGGTTATTCGACGGTCACCGACTTGGCGAGATTGCGCGGCTGATCGACGTCGCACCCCCTCACCACGGCGATGTGATACGCGAACAACTGCAGAGGGATGGCATTGACGATGGGGCTCAGCAGTTCATCGCAGCCCGGAACCGCCACCACGTCGCGGGCGGTGGCGTCGTCGAATGGATTCTCACCCTCGGTGACGATGGCGATGACGGGAGCCTCGCGGGAGCGCACCTCCTCGATGTTGCTCACCATCTTGGGAAGGGTGCGCGAGCGGGTTGCCAGCGCGATGACGGGCACATCGGGTGCCAGCAGGGCGATGGGCCCGTGCTTGAGCTCGCCGGCGGCATAGCCCTCGGCGTGCACGTAGGAGATCTCCTTGAGTTTGAGAGCACCCTCCAGGGCGACGGCGACGTTGATACCGCGAGCGATGTAGAGCGCGTTGCTCGAATGCGCATAGCGCTGCGCCATTTCGGCGAGCTGTGGCTCCAGCTCGAGAGCCTTCTTGAGCAGTGCGGGCAAGCCGAGCATCTCGGTGGTGATGCGGCGGTGCTCCTCGGCATCCAGAGTGCCGCGCTGGTCGCCCAGACGCAACGCGAGCATGAGGCAGCAGGCCAGCTGGGTGATGAATGTCTTGGTGGCGCAGACGGAGATCTCGGGTCCCGACTGCATGTAGATGACGCCATCGGCTTCAAGCGACAAGGCTGAACCGACAACGTTGGTGATGGCGATGACACGAGCGCCGCGCCCGCGCGCCTCGCGCACCGCCGCCATGGTGTCGGCCGTCTCGCCCGACTGCGAGATGGCGAGCACCAGCGTGTGCTCGTCAACGATGGGATTGGAGTAGCGGAATTCCGAGGCGGCGACGACATCAACAGGGATGCGCGCCAGTTGCTCGATGGCATGCTTGGCAACCGTTCCGGCCAGCAGTGCAGTCCCGCAGGCGACGACGGAGACACTGCTGATCTTCGCCAGGGTGACGTCGTCGAGACCGATGTCGGCGAGATGCACGATGCCCGTCTCGTCAATGCGGCCACGCATAGCGTTGCTCAGTGCCTCGGGCTGCTCGTGGATCTCCTTGAGCATGAAGTGCGGATAGCCGCCCTTCTGCGCCTGCTCCGCCTCCCAGTCAACGGTGATGACACGCGGTTCGACGCGAGTGCCGTCTAACGACATGACCTCGACAGCGTCGGGCGACGCAGACACGACCTCGCCCTCGCCGATGAGAACGACGCGCTTGGTGTAGGGAATCAGGGCGGTGATGTCACTGCTGACGAAGACCTCGCCCGCGGAGAGACCGACGACAAGCGGTGCGTTGAGCCGGGCACCGACAATTCTGTCGGGCTCGTCGGCGTGAATGATCACG